>NZ_JBOFLP010000279.1:0-45449 GCF_051657925.1 Chroococcidiopsis sp. | reverse complement strand
ACACTGTTTTGGCATAGCAAGCAATCGCTTTCAACCTGAGACAGAAGCATATGGCTAACTTGCGTCACAGTCAATTACTAGTAAGAGTTGCTAGCGCGATCGCGGATTTATGAAAGTTGTGACGAGTGAATTGAATGGAAGTATAGTTGCGCGTCGTCTCATTCCCAGCGCGATCGCGATTCCGCTAATTTTAGGTTGGCTGATTTTACAGGGATACCAATTTAAACTTTACGATCCAGCTTTTGCAATTGCGCTGTTGGTGTTATCGCTAATTGCGGTTTACATCGGTTTGATTTGGGGCAGTGCTGTATTTTTGAATCGAGTAGATCGCGATCGCCGACAGGCAGCAATAGCTTTACAGGAGAGTGAAGCCAAGTTTAGAAGGCTAGTAGAATCAAACATTATTGGGATCTACTTTGGTGACTTCAGCGGGCGAATTTTTGAAGCCAACGATGCTTTTCTCTCCATGATGGGATACACCCGTCCTGAGTTAGCAGCAGGAAAGTTGTATTGGAATCACATGACACCATCAGAGTATGAAACATTAGATCGACAGAGAGTCGCAGAGATTCAAGCATATGGTGCTTGTTCTCCGTTTGAAAAAGAATATATTCGTAAAGACGGGACTCGCGTGCCGATCCTGCTTGGTATTACTCAAATTGAGGGTGGAGAAAACGGCTACAGTGCTTGCTTTGTTATCGACTTGACAGAGCGCAAACAAGCTGAAATTGCTTTACGTGAAAGTGAAGAACGTTTTCGCCGTGCTGTTGTCAACGCACCATTTCCGATCGTTATCCATGCTGAAGATGGCGAAGTCGTGCAAATTAGCCAAGCTTGGACGGAATTATCCGGTTACACTGCTGATGAAATTCCCACAATTACTGCTTGGACGGAAAAAGCTTATGGAGAAGCGAAAAATACAGTTAAAGCAGGCATAGATCGCTTATACAGTCTAGACAGAAGGCTAGAAGAAGGAGAATTCTTAATTACTACCAAGCAGGGAGAAAAGAGGACTTGGGATTTCAGTTCTGCTCCCTTGGGTTGTTTGGCGGATGGTAGACGATTGGCTATCAGTATGGCAGCCGATGTCAGCGATCGCAAGTTGACTGAAAACGCATTGCGTCAGAGTGAAGCGAGGTTAAGGCTATTTGTTGAATCGGATGTCATCGGAATTTTATACGGAGACGTGCATGGAGGAATAAGTTATGCCAATGATGCCTTTTTACACATTATTGGCTACACTCGTGCCGATTTAGAGGCGGGTAGAGTGCGCTGGAACGATCTAACTCCCCCAGAATATTTACCATTGGATGCCGAGAGAATTGCCGAGGCACGAACTAAGGGAAGTTGCACGCCCTATGAAAAAGAGTATATTCGCAAAGATGGGACGCGGGTTTTTGTGATGCTGGGTTACGCCTTGCTGGGGGAAAATCGGGAACAGTCAGTCGCATTTATTTTAGATATTAGCGATCGCAAACAGGCTGAAATCGAACGCGATCGCTTTTTTACACTTTCCTTAGATATGCTTTGTATCGCTGGGTTAGATGGCTATTTTAAGCGGATCAATCCTGCTTTTGAAACCATTCTCGGCTTTACTCAAAAGGAAATTCTCCAGACACCCTTTCTTGATTTGATTCATCCAGAAGATCGAGAAAAATCTCTGGCTGAAGTCGAAAAACTCTCGACTGGAATTATTACTGTCAACTTTGAAAATCGTTTTTTGTGTAAAGATGGTTCTTACAAATGGCTGATTTGGAGTTCTGTACCCGATGTTGAATCAAAACTGTTATATGCAGTGGGACACGATGTCACCGAACGCAAACATTTAGAACACAAACTGCGCAAACAAGCAGAAGTTCTGCATAAACTGAACGCAACTTTGGAAGAAAGAGTCAGGCAGCGCACGGTACAACTTGAAGCCGCTAACCAAGAATTAGAATCTTTCTCCTACTCAGTCTCCCACGATCTCCGCGCCCCATTGCGTCACATTGCCGGATTTGTCGATCTGCTACAAAAGCGAATTAAATCCAACACCACGCTAGATGAAACGAGTCAGCGCTACCTCAATATCATTGTCGAAACGACTCAACTGGCAGGGAAATTGATCGATGACTTATTATCCTTCTCCCGCATGGGACGCATGGAAATGCGCTTTACCAATATTGATATGAATTTACTGGTGCAGGAGGTATTGCAAGAACTAGAGCTAGAAACTAAAAAGCGCCAAATTTCTTGGCAGATTAAAGCCTTACTGAGCGTTCAGGGCGACCCGGCAATGTTACGGTTAGTATGGCGAAATCTCATTGAAAATGCGCTTAAATATACTAAGTTAAACTCGCAGACAGAAATTACTATTGGCAGTCAAATTTTATCAGAGTCTCAGGAGGTGCTATTTTTCGTAAGAGACAACGGTATCGGTTTTGATATGCAGTACGTAAATAAATTATTTGGAGTGTTTCAACGCCTGCACAGCGACCCCAACTTTCAAGGTACGGGAGTAGGATTAGCTAATGTCCAGCGCATCATACACCGTCATGGTGGACGAGTGTGGGCAGAAGGAGAAATAGATAAAGGAGCAACGTTCTTCTTCTCGTTACCAAGACTGGGAGTGAGGGGTGGAGAGTAGAGAGCGAACAATGGAATTAAAGCGCATTCTCCTGGTGGAGGACAGCATTAACGACGTAGAGTTAATCCTGACTGCCCTAGCAGAAAACCATTTAGGTAACGAAGTCGTCGTTGTCCGCGATGGCGAAGAAGCTTTAGATTATTTGTACCGCCGAGGCGTGTATCGATTGCGTCGCGAAGGCAATCCCGTTGTGGTGCTACTCGATCTAAAACTACCAAAGGTTGATGGGATAGAAGTTCTAGGGCAACTAAAAGCAGATAGATTTCTGAGAACCGTGCCTGTAGTGATTTTGACTTCTTCCCGCGAAGAACAAGACTTAACTCGCTGTTATGAATTAGGTACAAACGCTTATGTAGTTAAACCAATTGATTTTCGTGAATTTGTGGGTGCGATTCAAGGTTTAGGGCTATTTTGGGCAATTATTAACGAGCCGCCTCCTGGTTCGCTGTCTAACGCTCGTAGCGATCGACCAAATCAAGGAATAGAATGATGTCACTCAAGTTTCTGATTCTAGAAGACAGCATACTGGATGCAGAACTGATTACTGCGTTACTCGCAGAAAGCGAGATTGAGTGCGAATTGATTCAAGTGAAGACCCGTTCGGAGTTTCAAGCGGCACTCGAACGGGGTGGGTTTGACTTGATTCTGTCTGACTATTCCTTGCCTGGTTTTGATGGCATTTCTGCCCTGGTTATGGCTCGACAGCTTTGCCCAGACGTGCCATTCATTTTCGTGACAGCCACAATGGGCGAAGAAGTCGCAATTGAAACCCTCAAAGGGGGTGCAACTGACTACGTATTGAAACAACGCTTAGAGCGTCTGATTCCTGCCGTAGAGCGATCGCTACGCGAAGCAGCAGAACGCCGCGCCCGTGTAATTGCCGAAGCAGAACTCAACCGTCGTGAAGAAGAATTTCGCGCTTTAGTGGAAAATTCTCCCGATATTATTGCTCGATTCGACCGAGATTTGCGTCATTTGTACGTGAATCCGGTAGTCGAACAAGCCACAGGCAAATCACCCGAAATGTATGTCGGAAAAACTCATGCTGAAGTGGGTGTACCAGCAGAAATTTGTACGCTTTGGCAATCGAGTTTGCGCCAAGTATTTGCAACCCAAAAAGAAGACTTTTTTGAATACGATTTTCCCGCACCAAACGATGCCGTAGGTGGTACGCTCTTCGACCATCCTAGCCTGCGGCATCGCCAAGGGCGAACGCAAACGCCAAGCGACCATCGCATTCGTTATTACCAAACGCGAGTCGTACCAGAATTTAATCCAGACGGTTCGGTGCAAACCTTACTAGCAATCACCCGCGATATCACCCAGTCCAAACTTGCAGAACAAGCATTACGGGCGCGAGAAGCTCAACTGCAACAGCAAGCCGAGGAACTTAAACGAGCAAATCAAGTTAAAGACGAGTTTTTAGCCGTACTTTCCCACGAATTGCGATCGCCTCTTAATGCAATCTTGGGGTGGGCGAAATTATTACGGACTCGTAAATTCAGCCCTGAGATTTTCAACCGCGCCCTGGAAACGATTGAACGCAACGCCCAGTTGCAAACTCGCTTGATTGAAGATTTGTTAGATATCTCGCGCATCATTCGCGGCAAACTCACCCTCAATCCCCAACCTGTCAATTTAGAAACAGTCATTACCAATGCTTTAGAAACTGTTGGTCTCTCAGCTCAAACTAAGTGCATCGAACTAGTTTTTGAGGGAGCAGGGAGCGCTTCGGTGCAGGGAGTAGGAGAAGAAAGCAGAGGGGCAGAGGGGCAGAGGGGCAGGGGAGCAACTACCAACTACCAACTACCAACTACCAACTACCAATTACCAATCGTCTTAGGAGATCCAAGTCGGTTGCAGCAGATTATTTGGAATCTCCTTTCCAATGCAATCAAATTCACTCCATCCGGTGGGCGTGTAGAAGTAAAATTGCAATTATCAAAGAGGGAGCAGGGAGCAGGGAGCAGGGAGCAGGGAGCTGAGGGAGCAACTACAAATTCAAAATTCAAAATTCAAAATTCAAAATTAGATTGCGCACCACGAAACACTCTCTTATCGTCAACTGTCAACCAACTACCAACTACCAACTACCAACTACCAACTACCAACTACGCCCAAATCACAGTCATAGATACCGGAATTGGTATTAGTGCCGAATTTTTGCCCCATATATTCGATTACTTTCGGCAAGCAGATGCGTCGATTACTCGCAGTTATGGCGGTTTAGGTTTGGGTTTAGCAATCGTGCGTCACTTGGTAGAACTGCATGGGGGAACAGTCTGCGCCGAAAGTCTAGGAGTGGAACAGGGAGCGACATTTAGAGTTATGTTGCCCCTGCTAGAGACAGCAGAATTCGGAATTCGGAATACCCCTGCGCTTAAGCAAGCTACGGAATTCGGAATTCATGACACCCAACTCCCCTGTACGGACGCACAGCAGTGCACCTCTACTGATTCCCGACTCAATAACATCCGAGTATTAGTCGTAGAAGACGATCGCGATACGCGAGAATTTTTAGCGCTAACTTTAGAGGAATATGGGGCGCAGCTAATCGTAGTTGATTCGGCAGTAGCAGCACTAGAAGCGCTGGAAAAATCGCTACCAGATATCCTAGTGAGCGATATTGGGATGCCAGCCACAGACGGCTATACATTTATACAGAAAGTCAGGGCATTACCTCCAGAACAAGGCGGACAAATTCCCGCGATCGCCCTCACAGCATATGCTAGAGAACAAGACCGCGATCGCGCGATCGCCGCAGGTTTCCAAATTCATCTTGCCAAACCAGTCGTTACCGATGAATTAGTAGAAGCGATCGGGCAGTTAATCAGTTAACAGTTATTAGGGAGCAGGGAGCTGAGGGAGCAGGGAGCAGTTATCAGTTAACGGTTATCAGTTATCAGTTAACCATCAACCGTCAACTACCAACTACCAACTACCAACTACCAACTACCAACAACAAATATAGAGATAGAATAATTTTCTGTTCTCTTTGCGCAACGTCCTTATGTCTGCCATTCCTGCTGCACCTTTTTCCATTGAAGAAATCGCTGCTGAAGGCATTAAGCCGGAAGAATACGAAGAAATTGTCAGAAGACTGGGACGACACCCTAATAAAGCAGAGTTAGGCATGTTTGGTGTGATGTGGTCGGAACATTGCTGTTACAAAAATTCTCGACCGCTATTAAAACAGTTTCCTACCACTGGTAAACGCATCCTGGTAGGACCAGGTGAAAATGCAGGTGTGGTCGATTTGGGTGATGGGCTGCAACTGGCTTTTAAAATTGAATCGCACAATCACCCCTCAGCCGTGGAACCATTTCAAGGGGCTGCAACTGGAGTCGGAGGCATTCTGCGAGATATTTTTACGATGGGGGCGCGTCCCATTGCCTTGCTCAACTCTCTGCGTTTCGGTTCCTTAGATGATGCTCGTACCAGACAGCTATTCAACGGTGTGGTTGCAGGAATTTCTCATTACGGTAACTGTGTGGGAGTCCCCACAGTCGGGGGAGAAGTCTATTTCGATCCGGCATACTCTGGTAATCCCTTAGTCAATGTGATGGCATTAGGATTGATGGAAACGCCGGAAATCGTCAAATCGGGAGCATCTGGTACTGGTAACCCAGTTTTATATGTCGGTTCCACCACCGGACGCGATGGGATGAAAGGAGCGAGTTTCGCCAGTGCAGAATTGAGCGAAGAGTCAGAACAAGATCGTCCCGCCGTGCAAGTAGGCGATCCGTTTTTAGAAAAATCTTTAATTGAAGCTTGTTTAGAAGCATTTAAAACTGGGATTGTCGTTGCAGCCCAAGATATGGGTGCAGCAGGGATTACCTGTTCGACATCGGAAATGGCAGC
The DNA here is from genome assembly GCF_051657925.1 of Chroococcidiopsis sp. Classification (NCBI taxonomy): domain Bacteria; kingdom Bacillati; phylum Cyanobacteriota; class Cyanophyceae; order Chroococcidiopsidales; family Chroococcidiopsidaceae; genus Chroococcidiopsis; species Chroococcidiopsis sp. The sequence goes on along the minus strand of NZ_JBOFLP010000279.1, from coordinate 38,962 downwards.
TAAAGGCGGGGTAGGAATTGAATTCGACCTCGATAAAATTCCCGTGCGCGAGACGGGCATGGTTCCCTATGAATATCTGCTCTCGGAATCTCAGGAACGGATGTTATTTGTCGCCCACAAGGGTAGAGAACAGGAATTAATCAACATTTTTCATCGTTGGGGACTTCATGCTGTCGTGGCTGGTACGGTAATTGAGGAGCCAATTGTCAGAATTTTATTTAAGGGCAAGGTAGCTGCTGAAATTCCTGCTAACGCATTGGCAGAAAACACACCCCTCTACCACCGAGAAATATTGAGCGAACCACCAGAATACGCCCGTAAAGCTTGGGAGTGGAAGGCTGAATCTCTACCAACCTGTACCATTTCTGGAATTGAAATTCACGCTCAGCACCAAACTTGGAACCAGATATTGCTAACTTTACTCGATACCCCAACGATCGCCTCTAAACGTTGGGTCTATCATCAGTACGACCATCAAGTCCAGAACAATACAGTCATCTTTCCTGGCGGTGCAGATGCCGCAGTGATTAGGTTACGCCCATTAGAAGAAGCAAGGGAGCAGGGAGCAGGGGAAAGAGAGCTGGGGAGGCTGGGGGAGCTGGGGGAGAGCGGGGAGAAAAAAATTCTTCGAGTGTCCTCCCACACTTCCCACACTTCCCACACTTCCCACACCCCACACCCCACACCCCACACCCCTCCAAAAGGAGTCGCCGCCACAGTAGATTGCAACCCGCGCTACGTCTACCTCGATCCTTATGAAGGTGCAAAGGCAGTTGTTGCAGAAGCCGCCCGTAATTTGAGCTGTGTAGGGGCGGAACCAGTTGCGGTGACAGATAACCTCAATTTTGGTAGCCCTGAAAAACCAATTGGTTATTGGCAACTCGCAGAAGCTTGTCGCGGTTTAGCAGAAGCCTGCCAAGAATTTCAAACCCCCGTGACTGGCGGAAATGTCTCTTTGTACAACGAAACCTTCGACTCTGAAGGCAAGCCACAACCAATCTACCCTACTCCCGTTGTCGGGATGGTGGGCTTAATTTCCGACTTATCTAAAACCTGTACCCAAGGCTGGCAAACCGAAGGCGATATTATTTATCTTCTGGGACTTCCACTAAAATCTAAAATCACACTGGGTGCATCCGAATATCTCGCTACAATTCACGGCATAGTCGCCGGAAAACCACCCCAAGTAAACTTTGACCTCGAACGGCGCGTTCAAGCTACCTGTCGAGCAGGCATTCAACAAAGTTGGGTAAAGTCAGCGCACGACATTGCTGAAGGTGGATTGATAGTCGCCCTTGCCGAAGCCTGCATCAGTACTGGATTGGGTGCTGAAATTAACTTGGGGTTAACCGAAGATTTACCGCAACGCTGGGATGAAATTTTATTTGGTGAAGGTGGGGCGCGAATTTTGGTTTCCGTCTCACCACAACATCAACCAGCATGGGAATCTTACTTGACAGAGCAACTCGGAGATAACTGGCAAAAACTCGGTCATGTCGGTAGTCCTACCCAAGATTTAGAGGTTTTCACAACCGACCGACACACGATTATAACCGCTACGATTGAGATGATGCGCGATCGCTTTTTCAACGCTATAGAACGGCGGCTATCTGACTCAGCTACCCTGCCGTAGCTAAGTGACAAAAAAATAATTGACCAAAATCTTGCTCTTAACAAAATTTATGACGATACTGTTGTATGTATCTTGATTAACATTTTTTTAAGTATTAGTTAATGTTTTCAAACTCATGAGTTTGGATTATCTAGTTCGCCAAGTCAATTCCACAAAGTCAACTCGCCGCTCAGGAGCAACGCTGTAGCATGGATTTCTACCAGCCCACTTCAGGAAGTATGCAGGATGTAAGTCACAACAGTATGGACATGCGATCGATTCATCCTTCAGAACCCTCTGACAAGCAAGAAGAAGCTTGCGGCGTTTTCGGCATTTACGCACCCGCAGAGGACGTTGCTAAATTAACTTACTTCGGTTTGTACGCCCTACAACACCGAGGGCAAGAGTCAGCCGGAATTGCTACGTTTGACGGCACGACAATACACCTACACAAAGAAATGGGGCTGGTTTCCCAAGTCTTCAACGAGTCGATTTTGCAACAAATGCCTGGTAGGATGGCAGTCGGTCACACCCGTTACTCTACCACTGGCTCTAGTCGGGTAGTGAACGCCCAGCCTGCGGTGGTTGAAACTCGTTTGGGTAGTCTCGCCTTAGCACATAACGGCAATTTAGTCAATACTAAAACTCTGCGAGAAGAATTACTCCAGCGGCAGTGTAACTTTAACACGACGACAGACTCAGAAGCGATCGCCTTTGCGATCGCCGAAGCAGTTAACGATGGCGAAGATTGGTTAGATGGGGCAATTACCGCTTGCAAACGCTGCCACGGCGCTTTTAGTTTAGTGGTCGGGACTCCAGCAGGGTTGATGGGAGTGCGCGACTCGAACGGCATTCGTCCCCTTGTCATCGGCACGTTGGGCAGTAATCCCCATCGCTACGTTTTAGCTTCTGAAACCTGCGGTTTAGATATTATTGGTGCAGAATACCTGCGAGACGTAGAACCAGGCGAACTGGTATGGATTACTGAGGCAGGCATAGCCTCCTATCACTGGGCGCAACAACCCCAGCGCAAACTATGCATCTTTGAGATGATTTACTTTGCTCGTCCAGATAGCGTCATGCACAACGAAAGCTTGTACACCTATCGCTTGCGATTGGGCAGACAACTAGCAAAAGAGTCTCTTGTAGAAGCAGATATGGTCATGGGCGTACCTGATTCCGGTATCCCCGCCGCGATTGGCTTTTCTCAAGCCTCTGGGATTCCCTATGCCGAGGGGTTGATTAAAAATCGCTATGTTGGGCGCACCTTCATCCAACCAACTCAAATGATGCGCGAGTCAGGCATCAAAATGAAACTGAATCCCCTCAGAGATGTCTTAGCTGGAAAACGAGTCATCATCGTTGATGATTCTATCGTACGCGGTACGACCAGCCGCAAACTCGTTAAGACACTACGCGAGGCGGGTGCAACAGAAGTGCATATGCGAATTTCTTCCCCTCCCGTAACTCATCCCTGTTTCTACGGCATTGACACGGATAATCAAGACCAGTTGATTGCCGCGACTAAATCAGTGGAAGAAATTGCCAAACAAATTGAAGTCGATTCCCTCGCCTACCTCAGTTGGGAAGGAATGCTGTTAGCTACAGGAGAAGACCCTAATAGTTTCTGTTCGGCTTGTTTCACAGGCGATTATCCCGTCGCCGTACCCGAACCCCTGAAGCGTTCTAAGTTGATGCTAGAAAAATCGTCGGTTTGATCTAAAGATAGTAGAGATATTTTGTGAAATATCTCTACTATCTTTTCGCAATTTTATACCCTGTCAAATTTCCGAATATGACAGACACAACTTATCTAACCACCGTCACCGGAGAACCATATCAACCAGTCCGGTTATCACAAGACATATGGAGGCTTTTGAACGCTGGCATGGTAATAAAAACATCAACTAGCATAAGATCGTTCAAACCCTAATTGACCAAATGGAATAGTTCAGCCCTCCTTTTTTGTCAGAGGTAGTTGGTAATTGGCTTGGAGAACCAAATTCTTGTTTTGGTCTAGTCACAAGCCACTAGCAACCGGTCGCTGTCAACGAATAACTGATAACTGATGACTGTTAAGCCATTCTAAGATTTGTGCATTGACCAGTTCTGGAACTTCATCGTGAGGACAATGACCAGCATTAGGAATGGGAACAATCTCAACATTATGTCCCTTCTCCTTTGCTTGTTGAAAAATCTTAGCACCAGTAATTGGTGTCCAAGGATCGTCCGCACCCCAAATCACCAAGAGAGGATGCTGGACGTTCGGTAAAAGTTCTGCAATGGTGGGACCAGGAGGCGCAGCCAAAATGGAAGCAAATACTTGTTGCGCTCCGGGGTCACAGGAAGGCGCATGTAAAATATCTACTAGTTCATCTGTTACAGCTTCTCGGTTGCGGTAAACCTGAAGTAAAGTCCGGCGAATCTGGGGCTTTTGGCGGACGCGGTTGAAAATAATTTTTCCAGTAATTTGAGAACGTACCAAGCGATTAAACGCCGACATCACCACTCGTAAAGGTGGATTGAGTTCGTGGGGACGGTGAGACAATCCCCCCGCACAGCTAATTAAAATTCCCCCAGCAGCTATTTCTGGATGGTTGGCAACTGCCATCAAGCTTAGCAGCGCCCCAATAGAGTTACCGACAAATACCGTAGGCTTTTGAATGTGTTCCGTCCAAAAATCTTTTAGGAGTTCTTGCCATACTTCCATCGTGTAGTTTAGTGGCGGCTTATCAGAACCACCAAAACCAAGTAAGTCTATGGCAAAGACTCGATAACCACCTGCTGCTAAGGCTGGAATATTCTTGCGCCAATGTCCAATCGAAGCACCGAAGCCATGTACGAGGATTAAGGGATTACCCTCGCCCATGACGGTATATTGAATCTTGTAGCCTTGCCAGTGCCAAATATGTTTCTCGATAGATGCCGTCGATGCTAGCTGCGGAGTAATCACGAGGGGATATGAAGATTTATGAATGGTTGTCTTCATAAATCATACATATTTTTGCTAGAAGCGCGAGAGTCGAGAGTGGAGAGTAATGCCAAGTACAAGCAATATTTCTGTAAGAAAATAACCGTTTACGGTGATGCACGCTCGGATTAAGCTGAATAGCTAAATCCCAATAATCATTTTTTATTTGCCGAACCTCATGAACAGACGCGATTTATTGATTTTATCTGCTGGTGTCGCTACTACACCTCTACTGGTACAAACAGGAACGGGAAACGCTCAAACCAAACCTACAGCCAAAGGCGAAACGGTTACTTTAGGTAAAGATTTACAGGGATATTACGTTCGTCCCCAAGGCAGGGGCACTTTTCCCGCCATCATGGTTTTTATGGAAGCATTTGGCTTAAACCCGAATATTAAAAATGTCTGCGATCGCTTCGCTCAAGCTGGCTATGTTGCCCTTGCCCCAGACTTCTATCATGGCGATGTTTATGAATATAAGGATGTACAAGCAGCAGTAGCCAAACTGAAATCTTTAAACGACGATAATGTCATGGCTGAAGTCGGACAAGGATTAAACTTCTTAGCCAAACGCCAAGAGGTAGCTGCCGATAAAATTGGCGTGACGGGTTTTTGTATGGGAGGCAGATACACGTTTCTTGCGAACGCCGTACATGCCGATCGCTTCCAAGCAGCAGTCAGTTTTTATGGTGGTGGTATTGCCACAAAACAAGATATGGCAGGACGCAAACCTTTACTCGATCGAGTTGATGCCATGCGATCGCCCATCATGTTAGTTTACGGTGCGGATGATGAGATGATAGCCGCTGACGAACACGCCCGCATTACCGAAGCCCTTTCCCAAGCCAAAAAACGTTACATTCTCACCGTCTTTCCCAACGCCGGACATGGCTTTTTAAGCGATCGCCGCGATAGCTACGCCGCTGCCCCAGCCAAAGAAGCATGGGAAATGACTATGAATTTTTTTCAACAGTATTTGAAATGATATTTGGTAATTGGTAGTTGGTAATTGGTAGTCGGTAATTGGTAGTTGGTAGTTGGTGAGAGGCGAAAGGAAAATTTTGACTTTTGACTTCTTCCTGACTTTTTTCTTGACTTAGAGCGTACTCTAAGTTCTAAGGTAGTGGCATGGACGTAGAACTGACGATTCAACAAGTTGCAGAACGGACGGGTTTAAGCGTGCATACATTGCGTTACTACGAACGCAACGGGTTGCTAGAACCTGTTAACCGCGCCGCCAATGGGCATCGACGCTATTGTGCAGTAGACATCACCAAGATCGAGTTTTTGACTCGTTTGCGAGCTACAGGGATGCCCATTCGTCAAATGCAGCAGTTTGCTATACTACTGCGACAAAACCCAGCCGCAGTAAGCGATCGCCTTGCCATTCTGGAGGCACACGAACGAGAAGTAAAGCAACGCATTCAAGAACTGAGTCGCAACCTAGAAATCATTCGCTGGAAAATCCAACACTACAAGGAGCTAGAAATAAGCAGTCAAAGCGATCGCGCTTGTATCGAAAGCGGTGTACCTCAACAGCAACCCCCTGAAGATGAAGCTTTAACGCTCACCTAGTAGGGATATCGACTATATATTTCGGGAGCAATATTGTGAATAGTCTCAATGGCAAAGTTGCCCTGATTACGGGGGGTAACTCAGGAATTGGGCGTGCCGCTGCATTGGCTTTTGCCAAAGGAGGAGCAAAAGTTGCTGAAACTGTAGTTTGGCTTTGGTTGGAGGCAGCTGCTTTCATCAACGGAGAAACTATTTTGGTTGATGGAGGCTATACGATTCCTGGCGTGCGTCGATTGTAATTGAGGTTAAGTAGAAAAATGCTAACTCGGCAAGTTGTCAGAATTTTCATTTTGGCGTGCGTTCCCATGCTCTTCGTTTTGTGGATAACTTTGATGGAGGTTCCAATTATGGCTCGCATTAACACCACAGCACTCGCTCAGACTACCCAGACTAAACCAAACAGCGATCGCTACGCACGAGGCTTAAATGTTATTAACAAAGTCAACCGCGAAGGCGCTGAAAATGCTCGTAAAAGCGTGCAGGACATCGCTCCCGATTTGATGCGCTACGCCATAAAATACCCCTTCGGCGATCTCTTATCGCGTCCTGGTTTAGATCTTAAGTCTAGGCAAATCGCCACGGTAGCAGCACTGACAGCCCTTGGAAACGCCCAACCTCAACTCAAATTTCATATCAACGGCGCGTTGAACGTTGGCTGCACGCGGACAGAAATCGTTGAACTGATAACGCAAATGTCAGCATACGCAGGCTTTCCCGCCGCCTTTAACGGCATTGCTGCTGCTAAGGAAGTATTTCAAGCACGAGATGCACAAGGACTGAAAAACTAAGTAGGAGAGAAATCGTGAAGACACGCAAATTAGGACGGGAACTTGTAGTTTCAGAACTCGGACTTGGCTGTATGGGAATGTCCATCGCCTACGGTGCAGCTGATGAGACGGAATCAATTGCCACCATTCAACGGGCGCTAGATTTAGGTGTAACCTTCCTCGATACTGCCGAGATGTACGGTAACGGAGCCAACGAGGAGCTTGTAGGAAAAGCAATTGCCTCTCGTCGCGAGCAAGTTATTATAGCAACCAAGTTTGGCATTCAATACGATGCAGCTTTCCAAACTTTACTAGTTGATAGCAGTCCAGAACGAGTTAAGCAATCGTGCGATCGCTCTTTACAGAGACTAGGCGTGGACTACATCGATTTGTACTACCAGCACCGCGTCGATCCCAAAGTCCCAATTGAAGACACAGTAGGGGCAATGGCAGAACTCGTACAACAGGGCAAAGTCCGCTATCTAGGGCTTTCCGAAGCAGCTGCGACTACCATTCGTCGCGCCCATGCCGTGCATCCTATCAGCGCCTTACAGAGCGAATACTCGCTCTGGAGTCGCGATGTAGAAGACGAAATTCTACCGACTCTGCGGGAATTAGGGATTGGATTTGTCTCGTATAGTCCCTTGGGTAGAGGATTTCTCTCAGGACAAATTACCAGTCCAGATGATTTTGCTGCCGACGATTTCCGCCGTCGTCTGCCTAGATTTCAAGGCGAAAATTTCCGCAAAAATTTACAATTAGTCGATCGCGTCAAAGAAATTGCTACAGCCCAAGGAGTGACACCAGGGCAATTAGCACTAGCTTGGGTACTTGCCCAAGGGAACGACATCGTTCCCATCCCTGGTACGAAACGCCGAGTTTATTTAGAAGAAAACATTGCCGCAGTCAATCTTCAGCTCACTCCAGCAAAGCTAGCACAAATTGATGCAGTCGCACCAAAAAATGTTGCTGCAGGCGATCGTTATTCTCCTGTAATTATGAACAGTCTTAATCGTTGAGTAGTTTCAGTCGTCAATGCGTGGTGCGTGGTGCGTGATTTTTCTCCCTCAGCTCCCATTCTTCGAGAAGGGCTATTCTCCGAGAAGCCACCCTTCGGGTGTCTACGCCCTACAGCTAGGCGACTCTCCCTCAGCTCTCTTCCCCCGACTCCCGATTCCCAACTCCCCCTTTTAGACAAGTATGTAGTTTAACTAGTTGCACACTAGGCTGTTGCTCCGCTAGCCTAACTAAATTAGTCTAGCTGTCCGATTTATATGGAAGTAATACACCCTTACTGTGCGGGTTTGGATGTTCAGAAAAAAGCTGTACTGGCGTGCTGTATTACCTCAAACTCAAAAGGAGAGAGGGTAAGTCAGACGCACAGCTTCAACAATAAAGTGCCGGACTTACTAGCTTTATCTGATTGGCTAGGAAGCAATGGCGTGACTCATATCGCATTAGATATTACTGGTGAAGACTGGAAAACGGTTTATCACATTCTGGAAGCTAATTTTAGCGTTTTAGTTGTCAATGCCCAGCGGATCAAAGATGTGCCAGGACGTAATACCGATACGCCGGATTTTGAATGGCTAGCCGAATTGCTACGTCATGGTTTGATCCGCAACAGTTTCATTCACCCCGTACCGCAAAGAGACTTACGAGACTTGATGCGCCTGCGTCATTTCTTAGTCAAAGAACGCCTGCATGTGGTCGATCGCCTTTACAAAGTTTTGGAATCAGCCAACGTTAAACTCGTATCTATGGTTAGCGATATCATGCATATCTCTGCCCGTGCTTTACTAGTGGCGATCGCCGAAGGAGAAACTAATACTTCTGATGTCAGCAATATTGCGATCGATCTACGCCAGCAGCAGCCGCAGGATTCCTATTTTCAACCCGTGCGATCGCACCATCGCTTCCTAATTGCCAATCACCTAAACCACATTGATTTTCTCGATCGGCAGATTGGCATTTTTAACGACAAAATTGCTGAATACGTGCAAAAGCGAATCATTCGCATCACAACTTCTGGCACGAATCAAGTACAACCATCCACCCATGCTACTGCTAACTCCGTGCAAACTGCCAAACTCATTCCCAGTTGGGAAGAGGCTTTAGCAGCTTTCTTAAACGGAGGTAGAATCTAAAAATTTTAGCTTTGAGATTTTGGATTATAGTCCGAGCAATAGCGTTCTCTTAAAAGTTTGCTGTTGAGGATGCTTGCTGTCGATCGGCAATTCACAATATCTGCTGAAATAATTTCTCAATACCTTCAGTTCCAACATCTTGTCACCATTTGACCAATTCAAAATTCAAAATTCACGCAGTCAAAATTAACTTTGAATTTTGAATTGGAGCGAAGCGACTTGACTGGGGGTGAGTGCTTAGTTTTTCAGAGACAACGAAAAAAGGTTTGGCTATTATAGTATCGACCATTACCCAGGTGAGGGGTGATTGCTGTGGCTCGCTATACTTGTTCGTTTACAGTTGCAGATGATGTAGAGTTTTTGCGCCAATTATTGAGTCAAGTTTTGCACTCGTGCCATTTAGATATTCAACACGATAAAAGCGATTACATGATGGCGCGAGAACGTCTCGGTCAAGTCTCGTTTTCAAAGCTAGTCAAGGTGGAAGCACTCATCGATAAAACTATCGCTACCAACTCAACAACACGGGTAAATTTGATCGTAAAAAATGAAGAACTACCACTTCAAATAGATAATCACTGCTACCAAATGTTTAATTTAGTTAAGCAGGCGATCGTAGATAATTGCCAATGGCAGTTAGTAGAAACTGCGGTTTAGTCGATTCAGATCGAAGCCTTCTACCTTCTGCCTTCTTGCATGAGTTTGCATCCAGTTTGCAGTTTTGCGAACTGGTCTAATCGTCAAAATCTGGCATCATATTGGGTCCAATCAGCGTCACGTCATATTCATCCAGTGGCGCTGAGGGAATAGTATCGCGTTTGAGGAGATAGTAAATTGCCCGTACCCTCGGACCAAACACAACTTCGTCCTCATCTTGAAGATCGTGGACTTGAAGCTTGCGACCGTTAATTAATAATCCATTAGCACTCGGCTTGCCCTTAGCATCACCGTCTACAATTCGATAGAAGGAACTGCCATCCTCCTGTGGCAATCGAACTAAAGTAGCATGGCGGCGAGATACAAACTGTGAAAACAGCCGAATATCGCAGCGGGAGTCTCTACCAATAGAATAAACAGGACCGTCTAAAACAAACTCTTTGCGCCCCTGATCGTCTTCTATAATTAGTAGATGGTTCTGATTGGGTTGTGAAGGCATTGAAAGCGGGTTGTGATTTATTGTAGGTTTTGACTCTCTAGAATATGTAACCTTTTGAGTTATCCATTACTCAACCACACTCTTGAGTAATCATTCTTGACCTAGTTTAACCTCGATTAGTTGAGATCGAGTCTATTTTTTAAACGACGTAATAACAAGGAGTTAGTGACGACACTAACAGAACTAAATGCCATGAGCGCTCCCGCCGCCGCAGGACTGAGGACGAACCCCGATATTGGTAGTAATACACCTGCTGCGATTGGAATTCCGCAAACATTGTAAGCAAATGCCCAAAATAGATTTTGTCGAATTTTGTTAAATGTCGCTCTACTGAGATGAATTGCTTCCACAACATCGGTTAATTTTGTTCCCATCAGCACGATCCCAGCCGTCTCCATCGCTACATCTGTCCCAGCTTGTAAGGCAATCCCCACATCAGCTTGAGCTAAGGCTGGCGCATCGTTGATTCCATCTCCAATCATGGCAACAACTGAGGAGTGAGGAGTGAGGAGTGAGGAGTGAGGAGTAGGGAAATTTTGGATTTCTCCTCTGCTTTCTTGCTTGCTTTGCTGAAGCTCTTGAATCACGCCTGCTTTTCCGTCAGGGCGGATATTGGCAAAGACTTGCGCGATGCCCAGTTGTTGGGCGATCGCCTGAGCAACTTCTTGTCTATCTCCAGTTAAAATAATGACTCTCAGCCCCATTTTTTGCAGGCTCTCGACTGTTTTCTTTGCCTCTAGTCTAGGAGTATCCATCACTGCAATTAAACCCGCTAGCTGCCCCGCTACAGCGATGTAGATCGTTGTTTTACCTGCGGTTGCAAGTGTTTGAGCTTGAGTTTGTGTGGCTTCGTCAATAACTATTCCCTGCTGAGTCAACCAGTCTTCATTACCCAGTAATACCTGTTGTCCTTCGACTACAGCAGATACTCCCAATCCTGGTGCGGTATGAAATTCGCTAGCTGCTGGAATTGATAAAGCCTGCTGCTTGGCTTCCTGTTGAATTGCTGTCGCCAGAGGATGAATCGATCCGCTTTCCGCCGCTGCTGCTAATTGTAGAAGTGAGGAGAATTCGGAATTCGGAATACCCCTGCGCTTAAGCAAGCTACGGAATTCGGAATTAAATTCTCCCTCTGCTCCCCTGCTCCTCTGCTCCCCTGCTCCTCTACTCCCCTGCTCCCTGCTAAGTGCTCCCTGCTCCCTCATTCCGACTTCAATACAATCAGTCACCACAGGATGACCAGTTGTCAGGGTTCCAGTTTTATCAAATACCACTGTATCTAATTGGTGTACCCGTTCGAGGACATCCCCACCTTTAATTAACAGTCCCCGTTCGGCTGCCATACCCGTACCGACTAAAATTGCTGTAGGAGTGGCGAGTCCCAAGGCACAGGGACAGGCAACAACCATCACCGCGATCGCCAGTTTTAAACTGAGTAGAAGTGGTGCGTGGTGCGTGGTGCGTGGTGCGTGGTGCGTAGCGTAGTAATGAGCTAAATGTTGAGTGTGTAGCGAGTGATGCGCGTGATGCCAATCTGTCACAGTTAAGACATCAGACCAAATATGAGTCCCGAAAAAGTACCAAAAGGTAAATGTTAAAGCTGCAACTGTTAGCACGCTGTAGGTAAAATAACCAGCTACCGTATCGGCTAATTTCTGCACTGGAGCCTTACGGGTTTGGGCTACTTCTACTAATGCCACAATTTGAGATAGGGTGGTGTCTTTACCCGTACGAGTCGCGCGAATGGCGATCGCACCCGATTGATTTAACGTCCCCGCTGCTACGGTGTCCCCGATTTGTTTCATCACGGGAATCGATTCCCCTGTCAGCATCGACTCATCTACTGTTGTTTGTCCGATCGCCACTTCCCCATCCACGGGAATTTTTTCCGATGGTAAGACTTGCAACCATTCTCCAACACGGACGCGATCGGCAGGAATTTCAATACTCGTATTTTGTCCCTGGGACGTGACTTTTTCTGGGTTTGGAATTAACCGTGCGACTTGGGGTTGTAGTGCAAGTAAATTTCTAAATGCGGTGGCGGCGCGTCCTCTGGCTTGTTGTTCTAACGTCCTGCCTAGTAAGATGAACCCCAGTAACATCACTGGTTCGTCAAAGAAGCACTCCCAACCCAGTTGAGGGAAGAGTAAAGCTACCAGGCTTGCCGTATATGCCGTTAGTGCGCCTAAGCCCACTAAAGTATTCATATTCGGCGCGTTGTGACGTAATCCTCGCCAGCCATCTACTAAAATTTCTCGTGCTGGCAGGAGTAGGGTGACTGTAGCTAAGCCGCAGTGAAACCAGATATTACTTAAAATCGGTAAGACTGGTCCCCCTAACTCGCTCAAATGCCCGATACTGGAGAGAACGAGCAGTATAGATGCTACTGTCAGTTGTCTCTGTGCCGATCGCATTTTTTGGCGATGTTTCGCTGCAATATCTTCGCCAACGTTTGTTTGTGCTGTTTCCGCCGTCCTTGCTTGCGTTGCAAATCCCGCCGCTGTTAATCTTTCAGCTAAGGCGACTGGTTCGACTGCACCAGATTCGCACTCTACAACTGCAACTTCCGTCACCAAATTCACGCAAGCAGAAATTACACCAGGATGTTGAGATAATTGTTTCTCTACAGTTTTGACGCAACCCGCGCACTTCATCCCCTGGACATCCAGAGTGATTCTCTCAGTTGGCGTAGCGATCGCGCTAGTATCTGCTTGCTGTGGTTCAGTTTTGGGAACGAGTTGCATAGGACAACTAGAGTGACTTGCAAAAAAGGCTCAGTAACCACTCTAGCGTTATTGCCACCAGTAAAGAAGATTTGTCAGCTACAGCCGCTTGTTTTGAAGCAGATCTAAAGCTTTTTCCAAGACTTGCGAGTTAAGCTGAATAATATTTTTACAGAATTTTCCTGTCAACTGTTCTTACAGCTTGCAGGCAAATATTGGATTTTGAGTTTTTATGAGTTTTTACCAGACAGTAATCTCTAAATCTTCTCAAGATCTCTGCACAAGACTTCTTCTATGCACCTACTCTACGAGAAGCCGCTTTGCGTCTTTGCGTCTTCGCGCGATCTAAAATCTTCATATGATAAATGTCAAGTAGCACCACTCCCCAAAATATACAGACTCAGCAACGTCCCGCTATTCCAAAGACTATGCAGCAACATCGGAGCCAAAAGATTGCGCGATCGCGTGTAAACTATCCCTAAAATTATCCCCAACGTCATTAGCGGTAAAATTTCTGAAAGACTGAGATGAGCTAAAGCAAACAAGAAAGCACTCAAAATAATTGCCCACCAAACAGACATATATCTGGTAAGAGAAGGTAAGAGAAAACCGCGAAACAAAAACTCTTCAAATAAAGGAGCAGCGATCGCGGCAGTAAAAAAGAATACACTCAAAGCTACACTATCTCGTGCTTCCAACGCTAACGATAATAGTGGATTGCTACCCCCTTGCCCTTGCCACAATTGTTGATTGATAATTGACACGAGCAATACCAAAGGCAAAGCAACGCAATACCCACCAAAGCCCCATAATATCCAGTTACTTCGCCAGTTAAAACGAAACCAACCTTCAGGGAGGGGAAAAAACGATTTAATCGATAAATATAAAACTCCCAATCCTCCCGTAGCTAGTAATAAGTAATTCACTAAAACGTAGAAAGCCTGAATTCTAATTTGTCCGCCTACAGGCTTGACACCAAGAAACGAAAGCGCCAGGGGAATTAACACTTGTCCCATCAGGAAAAAGCCGACAATAAACACCTGCCAAACTATTTCCCCAGTCCAAGGTGTAACCCAAACTGTATCTTCATTTCGAGATAGAACAGATTCTTTGCCTTTTCTCAATCTCTGAGCTATCAAAAAAATCAGCAACCCTAACCCAGTCATACCCGCAAGCCAGGGTAAACTACCAATAATCGCTAGCTTGACAATTGCTCGTTCAGCTAATTCTTGTTGCGCCGCTTGTAGTTGTGCAAATGCATCTTGTCTTTGCTGAAGTTCGTAGAGACGCAACAAAGCGCGATCGCGAAACCATCCATCTAAATTAGTTTGAATCAACTGCTGTGCGTCAGGCAACAACCGCGCCGGATTGCTCCACAGTCCGATTAGAGCGTTAGCTGTTTCTTCTATGCGGGAGTCGGGAGTCGGGAGTCGGGAGTCGGTAATTGCTTCCTCTGCTCCTCTGCTCCCCTGCTCCTCTGCTCTGTTCAACCCTTCCCAAGTCTTCACCGCCTCCGCCGTCTTCCCTTGCTGTGCTTGTAGAAGTCCCAAGCGTAAGGTGATTTCGGCGTTGAGTTTTTCTAGTCGATCGAGCGATCGCTGTAAGATATTCTTTTGATTAGAACGAGACGTTTCTGTCACTGGTGGAGTGGCAGATTCAGGCTGAGGAGTAGCTGGTGCGGATTCAGGTAGCGATCGCGCTTGTTTGAGTTGTGCTAGAGCTTTTTTAATGTTTTTCTGGGTTGAAGTCTTAGCTTCCTGATATTGCTCGATTGCCGTTTCTATGGGCTTATCTCCCAACAAAGCTTTACGAGCATTAGTCAAATCTTTACCCCTACTATCTTGGGATTGCCACTCGGCAGCACGCAAGAGAAGATTAGTTTCGTAGAGTTCCAAGCGGCTTTGAAATTGGGGCTGCTGCCAACTTTGCCATAAAGATGCTCCAGCCAGTAAAACTGTTAAAACCGTCAACGCACTTAAAACTACCCGCTTAATTGTCATGCCACACTCTAGAATGCGATCGCCCTTCTTGAGCATTATGGCAAGAAACAGCCAGGGGGAAAAATTTTTCCCTAGCGATGGCGATCGCTGCAAGTTAAAATGACCCTGGCAATAAATTTGAATTCTAAACCTTAGCTCTTATCTAAATGACCACTCGTGTTGTAATCGTGCGCCACGGACAAAGCAGCTATAACGCCGAACGTCGCATCCAAGGACGTAGCGATGTTTCAGTCTTAACAGAACAAGGGCGTGAAGATGCCCTCAAAGTCGGCGCAGCCCTTAGCAATCTCAACTTTGCCGCTATCTACTCCAGCCCGCTGCAACGTGCCAGACAAACAGCAGAAATCGTTCGCAACTGTTTCGCCACGACAACACCTCTAACAGTTACAGAACAGTTATTAGAAATTGACTTACCCCTATGGGAAAAGCTCACAGTCCATGAAGTCAAGGAGAAATTTCCCGCAGATTACCGCTTGTGGCACGAGTTTCCTCACGAATTTAAAATGGAGCTACAAACGCCTCAAGGCACAAAAGAGCATTTTCCCGTCCTCGCCCTCTACCAACAGGCACGACAATTTTGGCAAGATATTCTCTCCCGCTATGCTGGGGAAACTATCCTGATTGTCGGACACAACGGTATTAACCGCGCCCTCCTCAGTACCGCAATTGGCATTTCTCCCAGCCGCTATCATTCCATCCAACAATCAAATTGCGGGATTAGCGTCTTAAATTTTAAACCCCCCTTCCCACCTGCTGAAAGTCAAGGTCAAGGCGGTTCCGTACAGCTTGAATCGATGAATCAGCTTGCCCATTTGGGAAGAGATGTTTTACCATCTTTCCGACCAAACCACCAAGGACAAAGAATCTTACTAATTCGGCATGGCGAAACTGAGTGGAACCGCCAGACCAAATTTCAAGGGCAAATTGACGTTCCCCTCAATGACAATGGCAGAGAACAAGCCTGTAAAGCAGCAGAATTTCTCAAAACCGTAAAACTCGATTTTGCCTTCAGCAGTCCGATGCTGCGTCCCAAGGAAACAGCCGAAATTATTTTGCAGCATCACCCCGCAACTCAACTGAAGTTATACGACGGACTCAGAGAAATCGGTCACGGACTTTGGGAAGGAAAATTAGAAGCAGAAATCGAGCAAACATTTCCAGGGGAATTAGAACGGTGGCGGACAGTACCAGGTGAAGTACAAATGCCAGAAGGAGAAAATCTACAGCAAGTCTGGGAACGCAGCGTTGTTGATTGGCAGACAATGCTAGCTTCGGTCGCCGATCGCCCTCAGACAGGTATAGTGGTGGCACACGATGCCACAAACAAAGTTTTGCTGTGCCACGTTTTAGGTTTATCCACCGCTCAGTTTTGGAACTTCCGCCAAGGTAACGGAGCCGTGACAGTCATTGATTATCCTCAAGGCTTAAATGGTTTACCCGTGTTGCAAGCAATGAATATTACCACCCACTTAGGCGGGGGCGTACTCGACAAGACCGCAGCTGGGGCGTTGTAAATATCGTGGTCATGAATAAGTCAAAAGTCAAAAGTCAAAAGTCAAAACCAAGAACAACTAACCAGGATTTATTACAAATGACAATTGACCAATGATAAATGTCCAATGACAGATGACCAATGACAAATGACCAATGACAAATGACAGCAAGTGAATTACTACGACAAGTACGGGTTATCGATCCGGTGACGGGGAGCGATCGCCAAGCATGTGACGTGTTAATTGTAGATAGTGCGATCGCGGCAATAGCACCACAATTGACCGATTATCCGGCTGATACTCAAGTTAAAGACTGTCAAGGCTTGGTTCTAGGCACGGGGCTGGTAGATCTCTACAGCCATTCGGGAGAACCAGGATTTGAAGAACGGGAGACGCTGGCAACTCTTGCAGCTGCGGCTGCTGCTGGCGGCTTCACGCGCGTCAATTTGTTACCCGATACCGTTCCGCCTGTGGATAACTCGGCTGTGGCGTTGAGACTCAGGGAGCAGGGAGCAGGGAGCAGGGAGCAGGGAGCAGGGAGCAGAGGAGCAGAGGGGCAAAGGAGCGTCAGCGAATCTTTAACACTTACGACTTACGACTTACGACTTACGACTTCATTCCCTCAGCTCTCTTTCTGGGGTGCGCTCACAACCGGAGTCCAGGGACAGCAAATGACGGAGTTAGCAGAATTGGGGGCGGCGGGAATTGTGGGTTTTGCTGACGGTCAGCCAATTGAAAATTGGGGGCTGTTGCGGCGGATGTTGGAATATCTCAAACCTTTAGATAAGCCAGTAGCGCTCTGCGCTTGTCACCGTGGTCTGGTTGGCAATGGAGTGGTGCGAGAGGGTGTTTACTCTATGCGCTCCGGCTTACCTGGCAATCCGGCGATCGCCGAAACAACTGCTCTGGCTGCTCTGCTAGAGTTAATTGCCGCGATTGGTACTCCCGTCCATCTGATGCGGGTTTCTACTGCCCGTAGCGTTGAGTTAATCGCAACGGCAAAAGAACGTGGTTTACCAATTACCGCTAGTACGACTTGGATGCATCTATTGCTCGATACCAAAGCCTTGAGCAGTTACAATCCTGCTTTACGGTTAGAACCACCCTTAGGCAATCCTGAAGATGTTGTAGCCCTACGCCAAGGCGTGCGGACGGGAGTTATAGACGCGATCGCGATCGACCACGCGCCCTATACCTATGAAGAAAAAACTGTTGCCTTTGCGGAAGCACCTGCTGGGGCAATTGGCTTAGAACTCGCTTTACCCTTGCTCTGGCAAAATTTCGTAGCAACTGGAGAATTCTCCGCCCTAGAATTGTGGCAAGCGTTAAGTCACCGTCCAGCTGGGTGCTTGCAACAGAATGTAAATGCGATCGCTCCCAACTCGCCATCTGAATTGATTCTCTTCGACCCCCAACACACTTGGACTGTGACACAGCAGACTTTAAAATCTCGCTCTCACAATACTCCTTGGCTGGGTCAACAAGTCAACGGTCGCGTTGTCAAAATCTGGCTGTAGAGACGTTACGTGTAAAGTCTCTACAGATTAATTCAACTCTCCAATTCGGTTGAGAGGCCAAAACCGGACAATTGCCCGACCAATAATATTATCTCTAGGGACAAATCCCCAAAAATGACTGTCATAACTGTTGTTGCGGTTATCACCTAAAACTAGGTAAGAATTAGGTGGTACGGTGACAGGTCCGTACTGGTACTGTGGCGGAGCTTCAATATACTTTTCCTGTAAGGGGCGATCGTTGATATAGACCCGCTCTCCTTTAACTTCTACTTTATCCCCTGGCAGTCCAACAATGCGTTTAATAAAAGCGTCTTTCAGGTTAGGATTATCTTTTTTAATTGTCTCTGTAGGTGAAAATACGACAATATCGCCCCGTTCCGGCTCGACAAAATGATAGCTGACTTTGTCCACAATCAGCTTGTCATACTTTTGGAGTGTCGGAACCATTGATTCTGAAGGAATCCAGCGGGCTTCAGCCACAAAGGTACGAATACCCAAAGCCAAAATTACACTCAAGATAATCGTTCTGCCTAGTTCTCCAATCCACGATCCTTCGTTGTCTTGAGGAGAATTCTGCTCTGGCGCTTGATTTTGGACTCGCGACATAGATGCTAAATCTTTTGTTTAGGGGGTAGTAGGTTAAAAAAACGTGAAGTGAAAAATGTTGCTTGTTAATCGGATCTATAGAAATTGTATTCTCTCTATTATCAGTTATCAGTTATCAGCGACCAGTTATTAGTGAAGAAAGGTTGTGGGGTGTAGGGTGTAGGGTGTGGGGTGTAGGGTGTGGGGTGTAGTGAGTAGCTAGTGGCTAGAATTGCTCCCGATCTCTCCTCTGCACCTGAAGCTCCCTTGTCTCCCTTTGCCCCCTTGTCTCCCTTGTCTCCCTTATCTCCCGACTTCTGACTTACCACTGCTATATGTCATCTACTTCTAGCTTACTCATTCGCCACGCTCGTATCCTGTTGCCCTCTGGAGAATTTCTCTTGGGAGATCTTCTGACTCGCGATCGCCAGATCGTTGAAATTGCCCAAAATATTCCCACTCCCAGTGACGCAGCCGTGACGGAAATTGACGCAACGGGTTTAACTTTGCTACCAGGGGCGATCGATCCGCAAGTCCACTTTCGCGAACCAGGACTAGAACATAAAGAAGATTTATTCACCGCTAGCTGTGCTTGTGCTAAGGGTGGAGTGACTTCGTTTCTGGAAATGCCTAACACTCGTCCGCTGACGACGACCCAACAAACGCTAGATGACAAGCTACAACGAGCTGCCCAAAAGTGTTTGGTCAATTATGGCTTTTTTATCGGAGCAACTGCTGAAAATCTCCCCGACTTGCTGACTGCCCACCCCACACCAGGGATCAAGATTTTTATGGGTTCGATGCACGGGGCATTATTGGTAGATGGAGAAGCGTATTTAGAAGCAATTTTTGCTCGGGGAAATCGCTTAATTGCCGTTCATGCCGAAGATCAAGCCCGCATTAATCAACGACGACAAGAATTTGCCGGCATTCACGATCCGGCAATTCACTCGCAAATTCAAGACAATCAAGCCGCGCTTCTAGCTACGCAATTAGCAATCAAACTATCGAAAAAGTACCAACGTCGCTTGCATATTCTCCATATGTCTACAGCTGAAGAAGCTGAGTTATTGCGGCAAGACAAACCGAGTTGGGTAACGGCGGAAGTTACGCCGCAGCACTTGTTACTCAATACCAGTGCTTACGAAACAATTGGAACTTTGGCGCAGATGAATCCACCACTGCGATCGCCTCACGACAATGAAGTGCTCTGGCAAGCTTTACTCGATGGTGTCATCGATTTTATCGCTACCGACCACGCGCCACACACCTTAGAAGAGAAAGCCCAGCAATATCCCAATACACCTTCTGGTATGCCAGGGGTAGAAACATCTTTGCCTCTAATGCTGACACAGGCAATGCAAGGGCGCTGTACCGTCGCCCAGGTATCTCATTGGATGTCTACATCTGTAGCCAAAGCTTACAAAATACCTAATAAAGGGGCGATCGCCCCTGGTTATGATGCCGATCTCGTCCTCGTCGATTTGAATAACTACCATCCCGTCAGACGAGAAGAATTACAGACAAAATGTGGCTGGAGTCCCTTTGAAGGTTGGAATTTAACTGGTTGGGCTGCCTACACCATTGTCGGCGGTCAAATCGTCTACGATCGCGGCACGTTAAATACTCAAGTTAGAGGGCAAGCTTTGAGTTTTGGCGAGTAATTGGTGACAGTTATCAGTTATCAGTGAAGAAAGGGTGTGGGGTGTGGGGTGTGGGGTGTGGGAAGTGTGGGAAGTGTGGGAAGTGTGGGGTGTAGTGGATTGTTAACTGGTCACTGGTCACTGGTCACTGGTCACTGCTCCCTACTCCCTGCTCCCTGCTCCCTGACAACTGACAACGGCTTCAGCAAATTTACGGATATATTTCTTTAAATAGCAAAATATTAATAAATTCTAAAGTTCACATCAAATAATATAATACCGCAAACCTACGGAGGACTTAAAAATAGGGAATGTTAGGAGTTTACGACATCAGTAAATTTACGGTGGTAGCTCTATAGAGCTTTATGATTTCCTAAGAATGTCATTCATCTCGATTGGTTAACAGTCCTCATTGGTAGCAGACGATCGCTTTTAAAATTTACTTTTTTAAAATTGAAATTATTGAAGGCGATAACTGGGTTGAAATTACACTTAGCCGTGCTGCAATTATGGGATTTGGGAACTTCTTTAGTCAAGCTTTTAAGGGTTAGCAAAGTCAAACCCATGAGACTACGCCAAAAAATACTGCCAATTGTCGGAACTACTCTAGTTAGCCTGGTTACAGTTCTTTACACTACCTCGTCTACCGTTTTACTTGGTAGCTTTATCCAGTTAGAGCAACAGGAGACTCGCGCTCGGGTTGAGCGAGTTCAAAAAGCTTTGGATGAAGAAATTTTTCGAGTCAATCTGATTGCTACAGATTGGGCTGAATGGGACGAAACTTACGTGTTCTTTGACAACTCGAATCAAAGCTATATTGACAATAATATAGATAATCTTAGTCTCGCTAACGTCCAGCTAAACTTAGCAGCTTTTGTCAATTCATCGGGGAAAATTGTTTACGGAAAACTTTCCGATCCAACTTGTCAAAAATGCTTGCCCGTTGGTAGCGATCTTCAGCAACATTTGGCTAGCAAAGAACTGTTGCGGCGGGGAGATAATGCGATCGCCGGATTAATTTTGCTCCAACGTACCCCAATATTAATTGCTGTCAGACCGATTCGCAAAACAGATCGGAGCAAATCGAGTCAAGGAGCCTTAATTCTCGGTCGCTATCTCAACCGCGATGCGATCGCCCGCATATCCGAACGCACTCATCTCGATTTTGCTCTATACGCAGTTAATGACGAGCGCCTACCTGCCGATCTCCAAGCAGCAAGGACTGCTTTATTGCAGCAGCAAGTTTTGGTGCGTCCTCTCAACGAACAAACTATTGCTGGATATACTCTGATTAGGGATATTTACGGGCAACCTGCTCTGATGGCGAGCGTCAAAACGCCCAGAAACATCTACCATCAAGGACAAGCTAGCATTCGCTACTTATTTTTATGCCTACTAGTGGTTAGTTTAGTTGTAAGCGCGATCGTGCTAATGCTACTCGATCGATTAGTGTTTTCAAGGCTTTCTAGCCTCAGCAGCGATGTTCGCAGTCTCAGCACGGGAGACGCAGTATCCCAAAATATAGCAGCAAATAAAGATGAGTTATCAAGCTTAGCAGATGCAATTAATCATATGCTGCAAGCCTTAGCAGATTCTCAATATCAGCAACGAGCGAGGGAAGAACGCTATTACAAATACAGTAAGATTTTAACCGAGCTAGCTAAGCGACAAACGGCAGAAAATAGCGACCTCAACGCTCGTTTACGTGAAATTACGGCAGCAGCAGCCGATACTCTAGAAGTGGAGTATGCCAGTGTGTGGGTGTACAGTCCTGGAGGCAGAAAATTGCAGTGTGCGGCTTTATATCAATGCAGTACTGCTGCGTATACAACAGGAATGGAGTGGCAAGCGTCAGATTATCCTGGTTACTTTAAAGCCTTGCGTCAAGAGCGGGCATTAGCAACAGCAGATGTACGCACCGAACCCAAAACCAAAAAAATGGCAGAGCGATTTTTGGTAAAACTTGGAATTGGCGCAATGGTGAACGCACCAATTTACCTCAATGGTAGGATTGTAGGTATTGTCTGCCACGGACACAAGAAAACATCACGCCAATGGTTAATTGAAGAACAAAATTTTACAGCTTCGATCGCGAATTTAGTTGCTTTGGCGCTATCAGCTTGGGAACGACAGCGATCGCAAGTTGCCTTACAGTCAGCCTACGACGAAGTAGAAAATAAAATTCGCGAACGGACAGGAGAATTAGCAGAAGTCAATCAGCAACTCCGCGCCGAAATTCTTGCGTGTCAAATCACCGAGAAAAAACTGATGCATCAGGCTTCGCACGATCCTTTAACTGGATTGGCTAACCGTACTTTATTCATGCAACGTTTAGATAGCGCGCTCGATCGCAGTCAACAAGAACATTCTTTATTAGCTGTTTTATTTGTCGATTTGGATCGATTTAAATCAGTTAACGATACTCTCGGACATGCAATTGGCGATCGCTTGTTAATTGCAATTTCACATCGCCTACAAGCCTGTCTGCGCCCAGACGACTTAGTAGCCAGGTTAGGAGGAGACGAATTTACTATCTTACTAGAAAATATTAAAAATACGAATGATGCCGTACATGTTGCCGATCGCATTCAACGAGAATTAAACTTACCTTTTCACCTGAGCGGTCACGAGATCGATACGAGTGCTAGTATTGGGATCGCCTTTAATATTAAAGGTTACGAACGATCGGAAGATTTGTTGCACAACGCCGACGTTACCATGTACCGGGCAAAAACTACTGGTAAAGGACGTTATGAAATTTGCGATCGCAATCCGGTCGAACAGTCGTCGCGGCGATAATTTATTTCTCTACTCCCGATAATGCAACCCTGATTCCTAGAGCAATTAAAACTGCTCCCATTGCTTTCTCTAAATAATGAGTCACTGACAATAACTTCTCTTTAAATATGGGATGAGACATCACGATTGCCACTGATGTATACCAAGCAAAAGTCATCATTCCCATCTGCAAACCGTACCAAATTTGAATCGGTATAGGTGTAAGCGGGTTAATGACTTGAGTAAATAAACTTAAAAAGAATAAAGTCACTTTGGGATTGAGAATATTGTTAATAAAACCCATTCTGACGGCTGCTAGCTTACTAAGCTCTTGACTAGTCTGCGAGCGTCTAGACTGCTGTTCTAGTTGCCGTTTTGGTTTTGCTATTAATGACTTATAACCAAGGTAAATTAGATAAGCAGCACCTAAATACTTAATTAAAGCAAATAAAACAATCGAGCGCGAGATAATAAAACCAATCCCAATTAAAGAATAACTAGCATGAACCAAAATTCCCAAAGTTAAACCGAGAGCAGAATAAATTCCCGTTCGCCGCGAATAAACTAAACTGTTCCGACAAATCACCACAAAATCTGCTCCAGGCGCAATAATCACTAGAAATTGTAAAATAGCTACAGCAATTAATTCAGGTAATAAAGGCATCATCTAATTGAAAGTCTCCAAAACAAGAAATTTCCGCTAAGCGATCGCGATCGCTTCGATGCATCAGTCGAATCTGGAGATAATCTAAAGGCTTGTAATCTAATTTTTCTGCCCATTCAATTGCAACAATTCCAGGGGCAAACTCTATTCCTTCCCAATAAATTTCTGGTTGTAATTCTGTAATTTCTGTTGGTTCTAAACGATACAAATCGAAATGATATAAAGGTATCCGACCTTCTAAATACTCGCTAATCAACGTAAAAGTAGGACTCTGGATTGGCTCGTTAATCCCCAAACCCGCACCAATCCCCTGTACCAAAGTCGTTTTCCCACTACCTAGATCGCCTTCTAACAAAATCGTACTACCAGCAGGCAAACAGCGCCCTAATTTAATACCAAGGGATCGCGTTGCTGCTGCATTTGTTAACGGAAGTACAATTGGCTCTCTCATTATTTGAGTGAGTGGTTATCAGTTATCAGTTATCAGTTATCAGTTATCAGTTATCAGTTATCAGTTATCAGTTACTAGTTTCTCTTGACTCCTGACTTTTGACTTTTGACTTTTAACTTTTGACTTTTGAATTCATCCTCTCATCTTACTCGCCCGACTGTACCAGCGAAATAGGACTCCTGCCAAGCGCTGCGGATCGTGACGTACTAAACCTTGTTCGTCTTCATCCATCACGTTAGCAAGGATAATTCGTCGCTTTAACTGTGCCACATCTTCGCGATCGAGAAAGACAGGATGAGAATTTTCTTGAGCGTAACGAATCAAGCTAGTTTCTGAAGGAGATTGCTTTTGTACGAGTACAGCACTAAATAAATGTCGCCCGCAAGCGCGATCGATCGCGCGAATGTGATCTGCAACAGAATAACCTTGAGTTTCACCAGGTTGAGTCATGATATTGCAGACGTAGATACAGGGAATCGGAGGATTGCCCTTTTGACACCGTTTGGCGATCGCGGCGGCGATTTCTGGTACTAACAAATTGGGAATGATACTAGTGTAAAGACTTCCAGGACCAATAACAATAAAGTCTGCTTCCTCGATCGCTTGCAAGGCTTTGGGTAGTGCTGGGGGATTGGTAGGAGTGCAACCGAGTCTGATAATACTACCCTTAGCATGAGTGATATTAGACTCCCCTTCTATCCGGCGACCGTCCGCCAATTCTGCCCACAAACGCATATCGCTGAGAGTTGCTGGCAACACTTGACCTCTGACAGCAAGAACGTTGGAACTTGCCGCGATCGCCTGTTCCAAATCTCCAGTAATATCGCTCATAGCGGTCAAAAATAAATTGCCAAAACTGTGTCCGACTAATCCATCTCCAGCTTTGAAACGATACTGAAATAGTTCTGTCAATAATTTTTCTTCTGATGCTAGCGCTGCTAAGCAACTACGAATATCCCCCGGGGGTAAAACGCCGATTTCGCGACGCAACCTTCCAGAGGAACCGCCATCGTCCGCTACGGTGACAACAGCAGTAATGTTAGCACTGTATGTTTTCAATCCCCTTAATAGCGTTGATAGCCCCGTACCACCACCCACAACCACAATTTTTGGTCCTCGATTTAAGCGGCGATAGTTCAACAGCAAATCGATTAGTTCTTCATCGCCATCCGTACGGAATACCTCAGTAATTGAACCTACGGTTCGAGATTGTCCCCAGAGAATTAACAAAAAGCCCAATAACAAAACTAAAGGACCGCTAATATAGCTAGGTAAAATAGTTGTAACCTTATTTAGGAACCCTTCAACTAATTGAATTGCATAAAAAATTGGTGTTAGTTTAATCCAGATTGCCAAACCTAAACCAACTAAACACACTCCACTAGCACTAATTAATAACCAGCGCTTGATTGATAAACCAGGAGATAACCACTTAAACCATTGGTTGACGCGATAGGGAGTGACAGCGCGGGAGTCCTGCCGAAAATACTTGAGAATTCGTTTAGGAGTATTAAAAGGCATAACTGGATACGTGGCAGGTGGACATAACGCAAGTGAATATGATGCAGGCAGATATGACAATGTATATCAGACGATCGACCAACTAGAAGCTAACTCACTTTAGAGAACTTGCAAAAGAGAACTTGCAAAAGAGAACTTGCGGAACAATGATAGCAATCTAGACATGGGAACGAGGTAAAAGGGTTCAGTGGGATCGAAACAACAAATTGAACAACGGCTGGAAAAACGCCTAGAAAAACGGATTCTGGGATTAGATCCCGGGCTAGCAATTTTAGGCTTCGGTGCTATTTGTACGCCAGTAGGAGATCCGATCGCAACAGCAACTTCATTAAAGTCTGCCCCAATTCCGACCCAAGCGATCGCCACTTCGGTCAAGTTGCTAGACTTTGGCATAATTCAAACTGCTGCTAAAAACGAGATCGGCAGCCGACTTTGTACGATTTATGAAGATTTACATACCATACTTCAAGAATGGCAACCGGACTTAGTGGCAATTGAAAAGCTGTTCTTTTACCGCATGGCTAGTACTATTTCCGTAGCTCAAGCACGGGGAGTTTTAATGCTTGTCCTAGCCCAGCACAACATCCCCTACATCGAGTTTACTCCCGCCCAAATTAAGCAAGCGCTCACGGGGTGGGGCAATGCCGATAAACGCGATGTCCAACTCGCAGTAGCCCGCGAATTAAATCTAGACTACATCCCTCAGCCAGACGACGCTGCTGATGCTCTAGCAGTAGCCTTAACTGCATGGTTTCAAGTGTAGGGAGCAGGGAGTAGGGAGTAGGGAGCAGTGACCAGTTAATAATCCACTACACCCTACACCCTACACCCTACACCCTTTCTTCACTAGTCACCAGCCACTAGTCACTGTCAACTGTCAACCGTCAACCAATAACAAATGACAAATGACGCATGACAAATGACAAATAACAAACTGTCTACTGTCAGAAAAACAAAAGTTGTTGCTCGGTAAGATATTCCTATACACGCTCTTGTCTTATGGTTTCACTCGCTCGTAAAAACCTGCTGGAAGATATTCCTCGCTTTTTGGTAGCGCAAGCAGGAATTATGTTCGCCGTGAGCCTGGTAACTATTCAAACAGGGATATTCAATGGATTTACGCGATCGGCAGCACAGTTAATATATAATGCCAATGCTGATATTTGGGTAACTTCTGATACATTAGTCCAGCCAGAACTCAGCTTGCCGCTACCAGCAACAACACTAAACCAAGCTCAGGAGGTAGCAGGAGTAGCACGCGCTGAAGCACTGATTTTTAAGAGTGCTGTTTGGCGACATTCTAGCAGCGATATCAATTTGGTGCGGGTGATTGGTTTCGATCCACAGGGACAACTATTTAACCCCAACAATCTGATTCAGGGTAGTAAGCAAGCTTTGCAACAACCTTATACCGCGATCGCCGACACTAGCACGTTGCGATCGCTAAACGTTAGCAAAGTTGGCGATCTGGCAGAACTCGGTTCTCTACCAGTGCGTTTAGTAGGCTTAACTCAAGGCAATCGCTCAATTACTTCTAATCCTTTTGTTTTCACGTCTTTAGAGAATGCCAATGCTTACGCAACTGGCGGTCAGAACGCTAGATTATCCTGTAAGTTGCAGACTGGTTCGGAAGACATTCAGTGTACGAGTATACCGACAAATCAGAAACAGAGTTCTCAAGCTAAACCGCGTCAGCTAGCAGCTTCAGACACGATTTCTTTTATTTTAATTCGCGCTCAATCTGGGCAAGACCTGCAACAGCTCAAGCAGAGATTAGAAACAGCTATACCCAATACCACTGCATATACTCAAGCTGAGTTAATTAAGAAAACGCAGCAGTTTTGGCAGCGCCGAACGGGGGTTGGTTTTATTTTGGGATTGGGTGCAACTGTAGGCATTATCGTAGGGGGCATCATTGTGGGTCAAATTCTCTATTCTTCCGTATCCGACCATTTGCGGGAGTTTGGCACGCTTAAAGCAATGGGGGCATCAGATTGGACTATCTATGGCGTAATTATCGAACAATCACTTTGGATGGCGGTTTTAGGCTACATCCCAGGTATAGTTCTTTGCTTTGGTGTAGGTGCATGGACTTTTGCGACGCAAGGTATAACGATTTTGATTACTCCTGCTACGGCGATTGCCGTGTTTGGCATTACAGTCGCAATTTGTGTCGGTTCGGCAATCTTTGCCATTCAAAAGGTAACGCGGGTCGATCCGGCAATCGTCTTCAAGGCATAATTTCCTTCTTCCTGGGGAGAGAAAAAAACTATTTACAATAAATATATACAACTTCATAGATGCTTCATTTATTCCGAAAGCTATATGGGGAGAAATAAATAAGGTAAGTAGAATACATCCATGCATTACAAAGATTAATATTTTTCCTGGCTACTCCAAATTTTCGTGAAGTTAAAATCATATCGATTAAATATTTGCAATAATGACAGCTTCTTTAATCAATTTTGCCACTGCAATTAAGCCTTCAGTCAAGCACCGCAAAAAATCGGCGGGATCGAACTGTGGCACAAATATCCCGGAATCGTCAGCCATTGTCGCCAAAGGTATAGAAATGGCATTTCAGTCAGGACAACAGCAGTATCCCGTGTTGAAGGGAATCGATCTCGAAATTCGATCTGGTGATATTCAATTACTTATGGGACCATCCGGTTCGGGTAAGACAACCTTACTCTCAATTTTGGCAGGATTGCTTACGCCAACAGAAGGATGCGTTTACTTGCTTGGCAAAGAGATTACCAGAATGTCTCGGGAAAAGCTGGCGAAATTTAGATTACATAATATTGGTTTTATCTTCCAAGGTTTTAACTTATTTCCGGCGCTAACGGCAGCAGAAAATGTCGAGTTAGTGTTGAATTATAAGGGGATTAATGGCGCGATCGCCCAAAAACAAGCACGAACTTTGCTAGAACAAGTAGGGCTGGGGACGCAGGTGAATCAAAAACCTAGCGATCTATCCGGCGGACAAAAACAGCGAGTCGCGATCGCCCGTGCTTTGGCTGGTAATCCTAAGTTGATTATGGCAGACGAACCCACGGCAGCTTTAGATTCTCAAAGCGGTCATAACGTGATTCAGTTACTCCGCAATTTGGCAAAAGAGCAAGGTTGCACCGTTTTGATGGTGACGCACGACACCAGAATTATTGACGTTGCCGATCGCGTCAGCTATTTAGAGGATGGAATGCTAAAGCAGAAGTAGAAATGGTAGTAGGGTGCGTTAGATAACGAACCCTATGTTAATTCTCGAACAATTTGACGCAATACTTCTTCCACCGATCGCGGTTGCCATCCTAACTCTTTTCTCGCCTTGGTAGCGTCAACCCGCACGCAGCGATCGTAGACGTAATGAACTCGTTCGCGGCTGAGGGGAGGTTGCCATTTCAACACTCTGCCAATTGGATCGAGAATATTACCGACAAGCTTGACAAGAGATTTGGGTGCTTCCTTGGGAACGGGAATTCCTGACTCTTGGGAGATAATTTGAAACATTTCCTTCGTGGGCAAATCTCCGGCAGAGATAATAAAATGTTCGCCAGCTTTGCCTTTTTGGGCAGCTAAAAGCATCGCTTCTACCAAGTCATCGACATGAACGATACCCGTAATGCGATCGCCTCCAGCCCATACTTTTAATCCGCCTTTGAGAAATTGTTTCAGTACGGGTCCGAAATGGGGATCGTCAGAGCCAAAAATTCCCGAAGGCATCACGCTAACTACAGGTAAACCTTGGGCAGCAAATTGGTCGGATAACTTTTGTGCTTTGTATTTAGTCACGTCATAAGCAGAGGAAAAGTCAGTTTGAGTGCGATTAAAAGTTTCATCAATAACTTTTCCCTGAGTATCGCCGTAAATTCCTACAGTGCTACAGTAAACGACTTTCCCCACTTTCAATTCTTGAGCAACATCTAAGACAGCGTGGGTTCCTTCTACGTTGACCCGTTCCATCTTAGCTGCATCGACTATGCCTAATTCCACATAAGCCGCCGTGTGAAACACCACGTCTACACCAGCCATAGCGGTGCGCAGAGCATGGCGATCGCTAATATCGCCGTAAACTAACTCTATGTGGCAGTCAGCCAGACGAGAAAGATCGCTAGACTTGCGTACCAAACCAACAACAGTATCTCCTCGTTGGGTTAAAGCACGGACTAAATGAGAACCTGTAAAACCGTTAGCGCCAGTAACTAGTGCTTTCATGAGTAGGGAGTAGGGAATAGGGAGTAGGGAGTAGGGGAAGAAGATAGTATTGAATCTTCCTTGTCCCCCTTGTCTTCCCCTGTTTCAAAAAGAGATCTAAAACATTTACAAAGCTTTCTCATAGATCCGGTAGGTTTTGTGAATTTTACCACCAGCAGCCTCTACCAGCTTGCGAGAAGCAGAGTTATCTTCGTAAATGTGTCCTAGTTCTGCCCGTTTGTAAGGCTTGCCTTTTTTGATGCCGCCTTGCATTCCCAAATAAATGAGAGCCAAAGAAACCATCTTGCGGCGATATTCAGGGAGGGAGCAAATGTAAATTACTCTCCCTTGGTCAATTTGGCGGCGATACCACAAGAATTTTAACGTGCCGAGCCAATCGAGTTTGCCACCTAGATGCTTGAGAGCAATATTGTAATCAGGTAATCCCATCCACATCCCCACCATTTCACCGTTGTATTCCGCAATGGGAAAAACATCAGGGTCGATCAGAGATTGAAACGATCGCGCTTTATCTAAAAACTCTGCTGGGGTTTGCGGTGAATAACTGTAGTTGTCAGTAAACATACGCACGAGGAGATCGTAAACTTTCAGCGCATCTGCCTCAAATTCCTCACCCTTAGTTCTAATGGGACGAAAAGTTATGCCAGCTTTACAAGCGATGCGATAAGCCTTTTCAAATTCCGCTGGTAAAGGTTTGTCTAGGGGAAAGTTATACGTGTAAGCATCTTTACCTTTGTACCAACCATCCCGTTCGATAAACTCCGGGTAATAAGGTGGATTGTAAGGCATCAAAATCATTGGTGGGGAGTCAAAGCCATCAACTAAAAATAAACAGCCGTTGTGAGTTGAAAAATCGATTGGTCCCCTAACTACAGTCATGCCTTGTTCTCGCAGCCAATCACAAGCAGCCTGGAGGAGGGCTTGAGCCACATCAAAATCGGAGATACATTCAAAAAAGCCGAAGACTCCGACTTTCTGACCTTCTTTCTCTATCAACCGTTGATTCACAGCAGCAACAATTCTACCGATTGGTTCTCCTGACTGAGATAGAGCGATAAATTGCTGTGCCTTGCCATACTCAAAGAAAGTATTGCTAGGCAAGAATTGCTTAGCTTCACTGCTGCGGATGGGGGGAACCCAGTAGGGATCGTTCGCATAAACCCTAGCAGGAACATCGAGAAAAAGTTCTTGTTCTACTGGAGTCGTGACAGGTTTAATTTGAAACTTTGTAATCGTTTGCATGATTTACACAGCAGTGTCAAAAAAATTGGGCGATCGCTCTTGTTTCTAATTGGATGAAATACACGCTCCGTAGGAGCGCACAGCCGTACGCCCCTACAAATGTTATGGACGCAAGCGAAAATTATGTTTAAAAAAACGATTAAGACCAAAATACAGCAATGCATCCTGGTCTTAAAAAATTATCTAAGTTTTTAATAATTGAATTTGGAATTTAGCTCGTTTCGCTAGGCGCTGATCATGGGTTTGTAGATCGTATCCCGAATTGCTACCATTCCTTCTACTAAGCGATCCATATCCTCTTCGGTGTGCAAGGCATTAACGGTGATCCGCAAACGTGGCTTAGCAATATACCAAATTGCCGATGCCCAGATGCCGTGTTCTTGCATTAATTGACGGGCAAAGTATTTCGGATTGCACTCAGTGGGTAACACGACGGGGACGACGTTGGTTTCGCCCAAAGCTTCAAAATCATGCTTAGCCAAACGCGATCGCAGATATTTGGTTTTTGCTTGCAGTTGTTGTACCAGCTCGGGATTTTGTCGCACTTGGCGAATGCTTTCCAAAGCAGCAGCAGCAGTAGGTGCAGGTAAAGAAACCGTTCCGATGGAAGTGGGAGAGAAATTCATCAACGGGATCAATTCAGCCACGGGACTGCTAATTGCTGCCCCAGCCGAAGCTGCAAACTTAGAAAATGTGGTCATAATCAACGGCACGATCCCCCGCGCGATCGCATTTTGAGGGGTTATCCCAAAATACTCGTAAATCCCCCTTCCCGTGGCTCCAATCGCACCGCTAGCGTGTGCCTCATCCATCACCAGCACGCTACCTTCATAGTTTTGTAACACGTCAAGCATATCTGGTAGAGGGGCGATGTCACCATCCATTGAGAAGACAGCATCGGAAACCACCATAATTCTGTCGTCGGGACGGGCATATCGATATAGTTTCCGCTCCAAATCTTCGGTATCGCAGTGACGATAGGCTTTGACGCGGACGCGGGGGCTGTGGCTGAAGACTTTCCCAGAGCGAGTCCCGGCATTGACAACAGCCGAGACAATACAGCCGTGGTTGAGTACGTCAGTCAGGATCAGAGTCTCTCTCGTATTTTGAAATCCTGGTACGGGAATGGCAAGATGGCAGAAAGCATCCATCAAGGCTTGCATTGCCATCCAAGCATTCAAAAATAGCTGGGTGTGGGGCAGATGCTTAAAAGCAGAAATTTCTGCTTCTAGTTGACGGTGTAAGTCAATGCGACCGTTTAAAACTGAGGTTCCACTATTAGAAGTACCGTATTGCAAAATCGCATCAATTGCCGCTTGCTGCACGGCTTCGTTCTGCACCAGTCCCAACACATCATTGGTGCAGAATGTCAAGACAGTTTGTCGCTTACCCGTTGCTCCTTCTTCGACTTCGACTAAATTACCTTGGCGGCGATGACAAATGAACTCATCGGGGGCTAGCCCGCTGTCATATAAGCGCTGAACGTACTCTTTGACTACTTGCACGAATTTACTCCCCTCACCTGAAATTCCCAGATAGCTTTGTGCGTCTGGCTAAACATTATTAATATTTTCCCTGGTTAGGTAATTTTTAGACTATCCAGGTTCTTATTTCCTGCCGGCTCGGGCAGCTTAATGTGAGTCTATGAATAAGACATTTTGCCAGCACTATACCATTCATAGCGATCTTGCTGGCGATCTTTGACTGTATTGACGAGATAATTGCTTCATGCGATTGATAATAGATTAGCTTGACTCTACCCGACTAGAAGAGATCGCTTCCGATTAAGACAGCGATTCCCCCTGCTGGTTCCCTGAAAGTTGGGAAGACAGGGTTTTGCGGCGATATTGCTCGTATTGCCGCATCATGACCTTTTGCAGGGCAATAATTGCCGGATTAATTTCCACATAGCGACGTTGGGGGTTGTTTGAATAAGTGAGTTGCTCGCTCTCCATCATTTCGATATCTTGATCGAGAAACTTGGAAAATAGAAAGCGCCAGATACAAGCAGAAATCAGGGGTTTGAACGGCTGCACCAACCACTTAGGTAAATTCAGCCGCAGAAACATCAAGGTAAACGATTTGGTTTCCGTTGCTCCCATAGGCGATCGCATCAGGTATAAAGAGGAAACCCCCTCTAGAGCACTGTGGTAGTGGGGATATTGGTAATGGAGCGAGACAGTACGGGTTGTCACCTCATCACCGCGATCGCTTAAACCCAAAATTTTAGTCATGACTCCCTTGTAAGACACTCGATAATCGGCATGAACCGATGATTCTGTCGTCTTCAAGCTAGTCAGCACGGGGTCAAACCAACCTTGGAGGTTTTTGTGTAAAAACCCGTGAAACACATCCATCGTGTTTTCGTTGCAGATGGTAAAATGCGCCTGGAAATGAGCCGGAATTGGAACCATCAGACAATCTGGATCGTCGAATTCCGGTATTTCTGGTAAGGGAATGCTAGTTGCCAAACTCGCATCGCCAGGAAAAATCCAGATCAGATTGTATTTTTCGCAAACAGGATAACTGCGAACTTGAGCGCATGGTAGTTTGTGTGTCTCAGGGAGATATGGGATTTTGACGCATTGACCTGCACCGTTAAATTCCCAACCGTGATAGGGACATAATAAATGTTTCCCCTGAATTTGCCCTTTATGTAGAGCTACACCCTTATGCGCGCACGCATCATCTAAAGCATGAAGTTGTCCGTCCGTGTCGCGGAAAACAGCAATTGCTTGTTTCCAGATCGTTACGGGCATAATATGACCAGGTTGCAGTTTATTTGCCCACCCAACCGGATACCAGTAATCTGGATTAATCCCGATCTCGCGGATAGCATTCTGAACTGTCTGACTTGTTAAGGTCGTAGCCAGTTCCATGAATCGTTCCTCTCTTGCCTGATTCTGACAATATTTAGCTTTCTAGTGTCCCTTAATTCGGCAAAATTGTCAGCATAATTCCTGACAGCACGCCAACTGTCCACTCATACTACTAGGGAGCAGAGAGCAGGGAGCAGGGAGCAGGGAGCAGGGAGTAGTGAGTAGTGACCAGTTATCAGTAACGACTTCCTCAACATGCGCAAATTATCACTATCGCCAACAGTAGCTTTTGCCGCGATCGCCCGTAACCCTCAGTTAATGGTGTTGATGGCGGCTGGCTCCCTAACTACGATGACTGGGGCAGTTTTCAACCCTGCCTTGGGGGAGATCAAGCACCAACTTCAGCTCGCTCCAGAGATTGGCGGTTATTTAGCAGCCGCTCATGTTTGGGCGCTGGGTCTTTTTAGTCTTCCCCTCGGAATTCTCTGCGATCGCGTCGGAAGAGTAAAGGTACTTATAGTTTCCCTGCTTTGTTATGCCGTCTTTGGTGCTGCTGGAGTCACAGTAGACGATTTTCTTCCCTTGATCGCGCTACGAGGATGTTTGGGAATCGCTACAGCAGGCATTACGTCCGCTAGCTTAGGTCTGCTCACGAGTATGTATGAGGGTGAGGAACGAGCCAAAGCATTAGGTTATGCCACGGGAACGCTGACGCTAGCGGGGATCGTCTTTCCATTGTTGGGGGGTGGAGTAGGCTATTTCTTCCACTGGCGATACATTTTCTGTCTATACGCGATCGGGCTACCATTAGCAGTATTGACAGCCAAGATTTTGCCACAGCCACCCGAACGTACTTCAGTCAAAACAGAGCAAGAGCGACCTAAACATAAACTGTGGCAAGTTTTAGGACGCTACCAAACAATCTGGTTATTGCTAACTCTGAGCTTGACATCAATCGTGATGTACTCGGTTGTCTTCTATACCCCGCAGTATTTCAAAGATACAATTAATGCCAATACGCTGACTAATAGCCTCGTCTTAGCTGCTCGCGCTCTGGGTGCAGCAATGATCTCTGCTTTTGGAGCCAGAAGGCTTTCTCAATCGTTGGGTTTGTATAAAGCCACGGCTATCGGCTTCATCTTGATGGCGCTGACGCTCAGCACGATCCCATTTTTACGAGAGATCGGTTTAATTATGTTAGCTGCGGTCGGTTTTGGTGCTGGGTTTGGTCTGATCCTACCCAACCTTTACGATGCTCTGGCGGGTCTTGCGCCTTCCCAGTTGCGATCGAGCGTGCTATCAGCGGGGGCTGGAGCAGGCTTCATCGGTCAATCTTTCTGTCCAATTGTGTTAGGCTTTGTCGTCAAAAAGCACGGTATAGAAGCTGCTTTTTTTACGGCTGCAAGTGCTTCGATTGTCGTCGGGATGCTGTTGCTCTTATTTGGGAGCAGGGAGCAGGGAGTAGTGACCAGTGACCAGTGACCAGTGACCAGCTAACAATCCACTACACCCGACACCCGACACCCCACACCCCACACCCCACACCCCACACCCCACACCCTACACCCCATTCTTCACTGTTCGCTGTCCCTATCTTCTGGTAACCTCACCTCTTGCTGTACCTGCAAGCCAGATAAGAAATTGCGGTCTTCGCTGATGTGGGGAAACTTGAGTTGAGAATCGGGAATGCCCTTTTCTATCTGTCGTTGGCGGAGGATGGCAAAGCTACCAGGAGCTAAAATTCGCAGTCGGGGTGGCGGAATCGGATCTTTGCGGCTAATTTCATAGTGGGTGTTTGCTGCTTGTAATTTGCGATCGCACTCATTTAAAAAAGCTTGCGGATCTTCAAGCTTATAGCCATGAGCTAACTCAATGTTGAGCAGGTAGCGAGCGGGAAAATCATTTTCAGATAAAGTCATACAAAAATCTTCTAGTAATAAGCCGAATTCCTGCTGTACGGCTTGCATCACCTGAGTCGCATGGGCTTCCGTCGTCTTTTCTGTCGTAGAAGAAATCAAACCACCTTGACGGTGACGAAATACAATTAGCGGTGCTTGCTCGTAAAATCCGACTACCTCGATGACATCGCCAATATCGTAGCGATAAAATCCGTTATAGCTCGTAGTCAGAATGCGATACCGTTCTCCCGATCTGACTTCGGTAGCGAGTAGTGTTTTCGGTTGTTCTTCTTGCCACTGGTCTTGCGAGATAAATTCAAAAAAACCGCTTTCCAGGGCTAAAATGCTGCTGTCGTCGTCGAGTTTATGGTAGATGCTAAACATCCCTTCGGCAGAAGAAAATACTGCACCGAAAATTGGTGTATTGCCGAAATAGGTAGGGAATCGCTCGAAATAAAAGTCGGACGTACCTCCACGGGCGCAGGCGACAAAAGACAAATTTGACCAGGCGAGATGAGGGGTGAGCTTACCTTCCGACTGGAGAATTTCCCGTAATTCATTGGCTCGAACTGGATTGGCTGATAAGCGCTGCTCTAATGTCAGTCGTAGTTCCGGTTCTACTTCTAACCAATTGGCAATGGTTCCTGTTTCGATATCTTGGATAAGGTCTTCACCAAATTTTGCTAAATAGTTGCAGGTACGGAGGATGAGCATCGGAAAGTTAGCTAACATCCCCCGCATTAAAGGATCTTGTAAGGCAAATAATAAGGCGAGGTAGTGACGGGCAGAGCTATCTGCGACTTGGAGAGTCTCGTATGGCTGGGCAAAAAATTGCTCGTACAGCCATTTATCCATGCTGAGAACACCAGCACTAGCAGGACCGTAGGGAATACCAGCACTGGTACGTCCCCATTGTTGAGTAGAATTTGTCAGGAGAATTTTGCCAAACTGTTGCCCTCTAGAACGTAAGGCGGCGGTTAGAAAGCCCATACTGGTTAGGGTAGCTTGACGAGTGATATTTTGCGATCGCCTCGTCGTCGGAATCATTTTCTTTTTGCCCGTCGAACCACTTGTCAGCGTCAAGTACACCACCGGGTCGGCTGTTAAAACATTTTCTTTGCCCCCAGCAATTCTTTCTAGATAAGGTTCGTAGCTGGAATACGGTAAAATTGGCACTCGTTTGCGAAAGCAATCGACTGTTTTAATCTCACCGAGCTGATATTTCCTACCAAATTCTGTATCGCGATGAGCTTGTAACAAGCGCAACAAAAACCGTTCTTGTACTTCTGCCGTCCGGCGAGTTTTTTTGATAAAGTTTGCCTTTGTCAAATCTGTAACAGCATTTAAAGCGGACAGAACGAGATTGACCATTCAGCTTTCTCAACTCATCAAATACTGATTCAAGCAGATTAATTGTGTTTAGAATATGACAATTTTGTGGTGTGCAGTCATTTATCATTTGTGAGTGGCTAGCTACTTGCCACTCACTACTACTCACTGCTCCCTGCTCCCTGCTCCCTGCTCCCTGTTATTAATTGATAACTCCACTTCCCGTTCCACTTGCAAGCCAGCTAGGAAATTGCGATCTTCGCTGATGTGGGGAAATTTTAGTTGAGAATCTGGTACTCCTTTCTCTAATTGCCTTTGCCGCACGATCGCAAAGCTGCCAGAGGCAAGAATTCGCAGTCTTGGCGGGGGAATTTGATCGTTGTTAATCCGCTTGACGGCGTAGGAAGTGTGAATTGCACTCAGCTGACGGTCAAAGCGATCGAGAAATTGCTGCGGATTTTCTAATATTTTTCCAGGCGCAAGCTCGATATTCACCAAATAATATGCGGGAATGACATCATCCGATAAGGTAATACAAAAATCTTCTAGAGGTAAGTCAAATTCTTGTTGTAATACCTGCATGACTTGAGTGACGTGAAATTCAGTAGTTTTTTCTGAGGTTGAAGACAGCAAGCCACCGCGCCGATGGCGAAATACAATCAGTGGTGCTTGTTCGTAAAATCCGACGACTTCCATGACATCGCCAATGTCGTAGCGATAGAAGCCGCTGTAGTTACTCATCAAAATTCGGTAGTAGTTTCCAGGTTTGACTTCGCTAGGTAGTAGTGTTTTTGGTTGTTCTACATCCCACTGATCTTGAGGAATAAACTCAAAAAATGCACTGTCGATCGCTAAAATACTGGCATCAGAATTTAGCTCTGGGTAAATGCCAAACGCGCCTTCTGACGAACAACAAACCGCGCCAAAACCTGGTGTCTTGCTAAAGTAAGTAGGAAAGCGCTCGAAGTAAAAATCTGAAGTCCCGCCTCTGGCTGCAACTGTGAAGGCAAGATTCGACCATACTGCTTCGGGGGTGAGTCTACCTTCTGCTTGCAAGATTTCTTGTAGTTGCTTGGCACGGTTGGGGTTAGCGACTATTTGCCGTTCTAGTTTGAACCGCAATTCTGGTTCTAGTTGCAACCAAGGTGCAAGCATTCCTTTGTCAATGTCGCGAATAAAGTCTTCTGCATATTGTTCTAAGTAGCCGCAGGTGCGGAGGATCAGCATGGGAAAGTTGGCGGCTATTCCCCTCGTATCTGGCTGTTGTAGCGCAAATAGCAGACAAAGATAATGGCGCGTCAGGCTATCGGCTGCTTGCAGTGTCTCAAAGGGATGAGCAAATATTTGCTCGCACAGAAATTTCCCCATCCGCAGGACTCCAACGCTAGCGGGACCGTAGGGAATTCCACCACTGGTACGTCCCATCAGTTGAGTTGAGTTAGTGGCGATGACTTTGCCAAATTTAGAACCCCGTTGTCTTAATGCCGAGCTGAGAAAGCCGATACTTGTTAGATTGGGACGGCGTAAGGAGTTTTGAAAGCGTTTGGTGACTGGGATGAGCTTGTGCGCTCCTGTAGAACCACTCGACAGGTTAAAAAAAACAACGGGATCGGGGGTAAGAATATTCTGTTCCCCTTGGGCGATGCGATCGCAGTAGGGTAAATAGCTACTGTAGGATGATGCGGGGATATGCTGGCGAAATTGCTCGGCAGTTCTAATGTCTTTAAATCCATACTTTTGCCCTAGCTCTGTCGCCTGATAAGCTCGTAGTAAATCTCGCAGAAATCGCTCTTGTACTGCTTCAACTTGGCGCGTTTTTTTGACAAAGTTATCCTTTGTATGCTCGGCAACAGTTTGCA
>NZ_JBOFLP010000278.1:0-3275 GCF_051657925.1 Chroococcidiopsis sp. | reverse complement strand
TTAACCAAAGCGCGATCGGGAGAAAAGAAACGTTGTTAAAAGCGATCGTGCGAGCGCATTTTTCAGGCAGTTGTGAGTAAGAGCTTAATTGCCCAGGTGACATCACGACCGCTAGTCGGTTCGTGAAGTTGCTGAAATTGTCGTTTCAATTGTTTGAGCAGAGCTTCTTGTTCGCCAATATCTGGAGAATATGTCCACTGCCCAGGTGTTAATTTGCGAGTGATGATAGCGCGCTCAAGCGCAATTTTGTCAGTGTTGAGTGCTAAACAAGCAGCAAAGAAAGCAGGTTGTAAGGATTGAATTTGCTGCTCTAGCTCGGACATTTGAATTCGTAAATCAATCATAACATCAATGATTTCGACAGGAGCAAGTAATCTGCTAGAGTCAGTAGAATTTGCAGCTGGCGAGTCAGGTAAGTCAAACACAATCGCTTCTCCAGTTCAAAGATATTAAAGCTGATTGTATGCAATTGGAGTGGATTGGGATGATGAATAATGATTAATACAATTGTCAAAAGTGCGAGTTATTTAGTAGTTGTATGTAGCCTCTTTGTGTGGGCGCAGGTGGACATTTCTTGTCACCCGATCGCTCTTGTAGAAATGACTCAATCGTTGGGAAATTTAAGGATATGTAACCTCGTGCCAGTTGGTCAGGTGAAGAAAGTCTTTGGCGATCGCCTGAAGAATTTCATCTTTACTGTGGACTTTACGATTGTGGCGATCGCTCAGGAGGAAGTGCTGATGCAATTGAGTCAGTTCTGATTGTCGCTCTTGAAGCACCTGTTGAATGATGGGTTGATAATCAGCACCCATTTTAGAAGCCAACCCCTTGATCGGCTGAATTCCGATTCGCAACCTACGTGTAGAAATCGTGCAAGAGTGATTCCATTGGATCAGAGCATCAACGATGGCATTGATTTTAGTCGTAGTAGAGTCAGAGCCAGAGCGAGTTTTTTTAGCAGTGGGAGTTGAAGTAGAGTTAGTGGTGGGGATAGAACTAGGAGGAGCGATCGGCTGTGGCTGGGGAATAGGAGTAGGAGTAGCGTTAACTCCTTCGCGCAACGCTAACGCAGTTGGGCGATCGGTAGGCGATGAGCTAGTGATTTGGCTGGGATGAGATTGAGCTAGTCCCAAACCTTGCAACAGTCCCAGTAGTGGAGCTAATTGAGATTGCGTTTGACGAAGCTGTTCCAACTCAGTGCGCAGTTGAGCATTTTCCGATTGCAGTTGCTCGACAACAGAGTGAGCTTGTGACAATGCCTCACCAGTTGAATCGCGTTCTGTTTCCAGTTGAGTTAGGCGTGCTCTGGCAGATTCGATTTCTTTGACTAAAAAATCCCCAACGGAAACACTCAGCAATTGTTCGAGAGAGACTTGTTGGAGTGGCGATCGCGTATGAGCGTGGGATCGCACATCTGGCGTGACCAACTCATCTGTTGGCTCAATAGTAGAAGTTGTAGTATCCTGGGTTGACTCAACACTTTGCAATTGTTGGCGTGTTGATTCAATCCAGTGCAGCAAAGCGCTCATTTTTTGAGCTTGAGTGCGCTCGTCGGGGCAGATATCTTGGAGTAGAGCAGCCCACGCTTGCTGGTCACTGGGCAGAATTCGTAAAGAAGCAGATTTGGGAGTTTTAGTAGGCGATGCAGAAATACCAACGGCGGAAATTTGTGATGATGATTTGTCCATTGGTGAGGGGGCAGTCAGAGAATCAATAGGAGAGAGAGAAATTTCTATTGGGGAGCGATCGCTTTGCTGGAGCTGGAAAACTTTTAATCCAGATACGCCGCGCTCGCCTAACTTCAAACCCAAGCGACCGTCACGATTGCCGCTATCATCGGAGATCGCATAGTCGTCATAATTAGCTCTAGCACTGTAGTTAGGTAATTTACTTCCATCTTGGGCGATCGTAAAATGCCCTTGAATTTCCGCTTTGAAATTATGTTCGGGAATGTTTGGCGGACAAAACCAGTGAGCGGCAATAGTTGCATAGACAGCGCGAAACAGGTGAGTATAGAGATTATCCTTGTCCTGACGCTTAGGAACGAGATGCCCGAAGTGGCGATCGCAAGCAGTGGCGATCGCTTCGCTGTAAAGACGATTGACAGCCCGCTTTAGCTCCTTAGAACTCGACTTTTCTTGCTTGAGGTTGGCAATATTCAAGGCTTGTTGCAACCGCTCGATCGCCTGGAGAACGATACTTGCAGGCGCAAGAGTAGGAATCTCAATAGTGAAGTCCTTGTCTAACCCAGTTTTCTTCGATGGGTCAGCAAAAAGAAGCGAATGCTCGGTAGAAAGTGAAAAACCAGACAGGAGAATTTCGCTGACTCTTCTGCCAATCAGTACAGCTAAACCAGCACCAACGTCAGCCCATTGGGGACTATCTAACAAGCGAGTGGCGATCGCAACTAACTGCTCGAGTGCAACAGCCGTAATGTATTTAGTTTGAGTATTGCCGAGCCTACCTTTTTGCTTATCGTTAAGTTCTCGATAAACTAGGGTGGGCAGAGCGACCAGGGCGATCGCCTCATGATTGGGGTCAATACTCTTGAGTGCTTGCACGACGTTGGAGCGAGGATTCTTTTGCTGTTCTGGTGTAACTAACTTTCGCTCTAACAGCAAGGATGAAATCTCGTCGGCAAAAGCAGTGCTAGAAATTTGACCTTCGATCAGTTGAGGTAAGAGTTGGCGCAAAGCAGATTTGAGCCATTGAGTGGTGGCATGAGAAATCGCAGCATCTAACCAACGGTCGGATAGTGACTCAGACACGATACAACGTCACCGATTTATCTTATCTAGTTAATTCTATCCTATTTTATTTGTTCCGTCTAGATAAAAAATAAGTTAGATTGAAGCCAACCCAATTGACTCGTCTTAAATTACGAGGTGTAGTGTTGTAGATCTGTCGTTCACTAAGCATCCTTGTAAAAATAAATTGAGCAGGTTTTCATGTCCTCTCTAGTTATATATAGGTTTGGTCGCGTAATCTAATAAAACCTGCTCAATTTATTAATACACAACCCCTAATGGCGATCGCGCTTCTGGGATAAATTGTAAGGCGACTAGCCATAGATCTATAATGCCCACCGAATAGTCTGCTAACTCCACTGCGAAAACTGAAATCAGTAGGGAGTAAGGGTCGAAAATTATATGGTACTACCCATTTCCGAAACAACCATTCGACATCAGGCAACGAGTAACTCCTTTAGCCGAGGAGAAGATTATTACCATCGAGGAGCCGTCACCGATTTAGTACAGCGGGGCAACACGATTTGT
>NZ_JBOFLP010000277.1:0-15264 GCF_051657925.1 Chroococcidiopsis sp. | reverse complement strand
GTTTGGCGATCGAGTCCGTAAGCAACTGCTTGTCTGAACTCAACTGTATTAAACCAACGCGATTTAATTGGATTAACTAATGGTTTACCGTTTCTGCTACCTTTATTTAGATTGAAAGTAATGAAGGACATACCGAAAGCAGGTCCACCATTGTAAATTTTAAAATTGCCTCGTTCTTCTTCGCGCTTGAGCAGAGAAAAATTATCTGCTGAAGCAGAAGCTATATCTAATCCACCAGAACGAAACTGAACTAAAGTTGTTTCTGGATTTTCAACAATTCGCCAAATGTATTTTTCAATATAAGGCTGAGAATTGCCTTGTGCATCTTTTCGCCAATAATTAGGGTTGCGGCGATAAACTAAGCGTTGAGCAGGTACGTAGCTTTCAAGTGTAAAAGGACCATTAGTTACAATTTTAGTCGGGTCTGTATCCGTCCCCCAAGTACTTAAAAAGCGAGGGTTCCCTTTAGCGTCTTTTGTTTTTACTGATTCTTGTAAAGCGTGTTTTGGTAGAATGGCGATCGCACTCGTAGGATCTCCCGTCGTCGTAGCTAAGAACGGTGAAAAAGGTTCGGGCATGATAAATTCGACGCGGCGATCGTCTAGCTTAACAACTTTTGGATAAGCCTTGTTTTTGCCAATTTGAATGTAATCTCTTAAATCTGTAGGAATGGCTTTATTTAAAACAATATCGTTATAAGTAAATACGACATCATCTGCTGTCAGTGGCTGACCGTCAGACCATTTTAAGCCTTCCCTTAATGTAAAAATAATATTTAATTTATCTTCGGAAATTTGCCAAGATTCTGCTAATTCTGGTTCGAGTTCTTTGGTAATGCCATTAACTGTAGTTAATCCCCTAAAGGTCATGTTAAAAATATTTGGGACTTGATGACCTAAAGCATAATTAAACGTATCGGGATCGGTAGTCACGCTTACCACTATTTGCGGTACGTCAGCCGCCTGGGTTCTCATCTCGGTGGGATTGCAGCCAGAAAGCGCGATCGCCATGACTACAGCTAGTATACCTGCTAACCATTTACGCCAGGATTGGGAAAGAGTAATTGGGTATTTCATGAGATAACTTGAGTTATGATCGCGCTACCAGTCACAAAAGTTTGCGAAATATTAAAATATCGAGTTATGAATAGATTCCATTCAGCCTAACTATAGTACCTATTTTCGCTACTAGCACGCTCGCTTACATCCATAACCGGATGGGACAGGCAAGATGCCCATCCCATATAATCTTACAAAAATAAAA
This sequence comes from Chroococcidiopsis sp., assembly GCF_051657925.1. Classification (NCBI taxonomy): domain Bacteria; kingdom Bacillati; phylum Cyanobacteriota; class Cyanophyceae; order Chroococcidiopsidales; family Chroococcidiopsidaceae; genus Chroococcidiopsis; species Chroococcidiopsis sp. Next base: position 14,001 of record NZ_JBOFLP010000277.1, on the reverse strand, counting down.
TAACAGGAGCGATCGCCAATCTAACTTGAACTGGCATCGCTCCTGTTACAGGTAATTAAAAGGCTTACCAGTAACTACTACTTAGTTACCTTCTCGACTGCCTCTTTTGCTCCCTCTACTGCTTTATTAACGATATTCTCTTCAGGGTGAGATTTTTTAAACTCTTTGAGATTGTCTTCGTACGTTTTGTCGATATCTTTGGATGCTTCTACTTGCTCTTCATAAGCTTGTTCGCGCTGCTCGACATCCACAGTTCCAACTTGGCTATTTTTATCCAATCTTTCTTGTTGGATGAGTTTTTGGTTGGGAGTTGCGGCATAACTAGGCTCAGAGACAAACAAACCAGAAACGAGCAATAGCGCGATCGCCGCTAGTAATAAAACCTTGCGTTGTAAATTTTGCTTAAAATTGGTAAAAATGCACTGCATACAAACACCCTCCTTAAGATTTGAAGCTGAACGCAATCCTACGAAGAAAGGTGCGGTAAGGGCTTCTACCGCAGGATACAGTTATGGTAGGGAGCAGGGAGTAGGGAGCTTCTGAGCAGATGAAAAAGTCTTGGCTCATAGTTTGTAGTCGATTGGCTTGTCCTAAGCTTTTCGCGCTTTGCTGTGTTAGCTATCAGCAACATTTTGATTGACAAAAGCAACTAAATATTTGCTAAAGTCAATTAAATAGCAGTATAGAGCTAAAAGTTGTCATGGTAGCCCAGACAGAGCAAGTTCGGCACATAGAAACTGTACGACGCTTCAATCGCTTCTACACGCGACAGATTGGTGTTTTACAAGAAGGATTGTTAAGTAGCCCGTTTTCCCTAGCAGAAGCGCGGATTCTCTACGAACTGGCGCACCGCGATCGCACCACAGCTAGCGAACTAACCAAAGAGTTAGGGTTAGATGCGGGTTATTTAAGTCGAATCTTGCGTGGCTTTACACAGCAAGGATTAATCGATCGCCAACCATCTGAAACTGATGGTAGACAAAACTCGATCTCGCTCACAGAACAGGGACAGCAAGCTTTTACCCAGCTGAACGAGCGATCGCAGCATAAAATTGGCGAGATGTTGAGTCAAATATCTGTTGCCAATCAAAGCCGCTTGGTTGAAGCAATGCAAACGATTGAGGAATTATTAGGTACGGCATCCAACAGCAAAACTCCTTACTTACTGCGTTCTCACCAACCAGGAGACATGGGCTGGATCGTTCATCGCCATGGTGTATTGTACGCTCGGGAATATGGTTGGAACGAGCAGTTTGAGGCGCTAGTGGCGGGGATTGTGGCGGAGTTTATTCAAAATTATGACCCGAAAAAAGAATGGTGCTGGATTGCGGAAAAGGACGATGAAATAGTCGGTTCTGTATTTTTGGTCAAAAAATCAGACACAGTTGCCAAATTGCGCTTGCTGCTAGTCGAACCCAAAGCTAGGGGTTTAGGAATTGGAACGCGGCTAGTGAAAGAATGCGATCGCTTTGCTAGACAGGCGGGATATGAAAAAATTGAGTTATGGACGAATAGCATATTATCTGCTGCCCGTCGCATCTACAAAGCAGCAGGATATCGCTTAGTACACCAAGAACCCCATCATAGCTTTGGTCAAGATCTAGTTGGGCAGACGTGGGAATTGACGTTGTAGAGTGTCATTGGTCATTTAGGCAAAAGCCGACGATCCTAAATCTGGAGGGATATCTTGCCAGCGTCCTTGTCCAACTGCTTGTATAGCTTGTTTGAGGGAAATATCGCCAGTATACAAGGCACGACCGACGATCGCACCCGTAACGCCAAGAGGTTCTAAAGCTAGGAGGCTGAGTAAGTCGGTGACAGAACTTACACCTCCAGAAGCGATGACGGGAATAGATAAACTTGTGGCTAACTCTCGTAGTGCATCCAAGTTGGGTCCAGAAAGAGTTCCATCGCGATGAATATCGGTGTAAATAATCGCCGCTGCACCCAGTTGTTGCATTTGTTGGGCTAAATCTGCAGCTAAGACTTCCGAAGTTTCCAGCCAGCCGCGTGTAGCTACCTTACCATTACGGGCATCAATACCAACAACAATTCGCCCTGGAAATTCTTGACACAGACTAGCTACTAGCTGGGGTTGTTCTACAGCTACAGTACCCAAAATAACTCGCTGTACGCCTAATTCTAAGAGTTGGGCAACACTAGCGCGATCGCGCAATCCGCCACCAACTTGAATTGGTACTGACACTGCCTCTACAATAGCCGCGATCGCCTCCAAGTTAGCGGGTTTGCCTGCTTTTGCACCATCTAAATCGACGACATGCAGCCACGTAGCACCTTGGCTAGTCCATTGTTGCGCAACATCAGCAGGATTATCGTGAAAAACCTGGGAGCGATCGTAGTCTCCCTGATACAGTCGCACGCAGCGTCCTTCAAGTAAATCTATGGCGGGAAGAAGATCCATAAGTCAGTTATCAGTTATCAGTTATCAGTGGCTAGCGGCTAGTGGCTGGTGGAATCAGTAGTAAATAGGGTGTGGGGTGTGGGGTGTGGGGTGTAGGGTGTGGGGTATAGGGTGTGGGGAGTGTGGGAGGTGCGGGGAAAAAACAATTGTCAACTGTTCCCTGTTCCCTGCTCCCTGCTCCCTGCTCCCTGCTCCCTGCTCCCTGCTCCCTGCTTCAGAGCTTGTCGAAAACCCAAAATAATCAAAATGTTGGAGAGGGTTAAAAATACTTCAGCGCTACCATGCAACCAGTCAACATTGGCAAGAGATTCGCCGTAGTGGACTTGGGCGTAAATTCCAGCAGGGATAGTGACGGCGACAAATACCAAAGTACCGTAGAAGCCGAATAATGCTAGGCGTGGCAGTTGTTGAGAGCGAGTTACAAACCAGAGAAAGCCTAGATAGGGAAACAGAGAGAGTGCGAAAAGGGTTTCTTTTGAAATCATTAGAGATAAGCAGAAGGCAGAAGGCAGAAGGCAAATGTATTGTACGTTTAATTATTATCCTTCTACTTAGAAGAAATCTTGCTGTGCGATCGCGTCACTGGCGATCGCGTCGAACGCCATAGCAACCAACCAGCAGCTAATAACGTGAAGTTTCCTATTAAAGTCATACTAGCTTGAAGCGTTACCAACCATTCTAAAGATTGGGCATTGTCGAAGAAGTGCCAAGTACAGGCACACATGGCACTAATTAAAGCTGGTAGCATTGCCAGAGAAAACGCATACCAAGCGCGGTTACCCACAACCTCGCCATAACTCCAAATTAACCAAATGGCGATCGCCCATTCAATGACACTAGAGACGTGAATAATCCAGGTAGGAATTGAGAGTGCGTGCATTTTGAGGGAGTAGGGAGTAGGGAGCAGGGAGTAGGGGAAGAGAGCTGAGGGAGTGCAAGGTTGCGCAAGGTTGCTGAGGGAGAAAAAACACCTGTCAACTGTCACTCTCTACTGATAACTGATAACTGTTAACTGCCAACATACAGCCAATATATTATAAAGTTTTTATCAAGTTTGGATTAAGTCAAGATTACGGGGTGATGATGTGAGGCAAATACAGGTGGTGTTGTGCGGGTATTACGGCAAAGGTAATGGCGGTGATGAGGCGTTGCTGGCAACACTGTTGCAGATGCTACCCAAAAATGCCACGCCTATTATTCTATCTGGTAATCCAGGGCAGACGCAGGAGCGCTATCAAGTAGAAGCTTGCGATCGCATGGCTTTTTCTCCTGTGTGGAAAACTTTGCAGCAGTCTGATGCTTTTATTTGGGGTGGGGGCAGTATTATGCAAGATTCTACCAGTGCCATCAGCCCGTTTTACTACGGTGGGTTAATGACTATGGCGCAAAAGTTAGGGTTAAAAACTATGGCTTGGGCGCAGGGAATTGGTCCTTTAAAAAGTCCTCTAACCCGGTGGTTGACAAAACAGACATTTGCTGGGTGTACGGGGGTGAGCGTCCGCGATCGCGGTTCGGCAAGTTTGCTGACCGATTGGCAGATTCCTCATCTGCAAGCACCCGATCCGGTATGGGCGTTGGAAGCCGGAAATACACCTGGGTTGTGGGATTTACCAGCGCCGAGAGTTGCCGTGACTTTGCGATCGCACCCACAATTAACTCCCAATCGCCTTGCTAATTTGACTCGCGCTTTAGTTGATTTTCAACGGGCAACAAACACCTGCATTTTATTAGTGCCATTTCAACTATCGCAAGACTTAGCGATCGCTCAAGCGATTCAGCCGCAATTACCAGGGGCAAATCAAATCCTCTACCTCGAAGATCCGAAAAGTTTAAAAGGCGTATTTCGCGGCGTAGAAATGGCAATTGGAATGCGCTTTCATAGCTTAATTATGGCAGCTGCGGAAGGTTGCCGCTGTTTTGCCATCAGCTACGATCCAAAAGTCGATCGCCTGATGGCAGAACTTTCTATACCTGGATGGGATGTCGCTCAAATTCCCGACGACCCCAATATTATCAGCCAAACTTGGATCGAACATTATGCCAACGGCGACCCTTTAAGTCCAGACCAAATTCAGTCTTTAGTAGACAGAGCCTACATGCACCGTGAGTTGCTGCGGGAAGTTTTGCAATAGTAGTTGTCATTAGTCATTGGTCATTTGTCGCTGGTAATCGGTAGTTGGTAGTTGGTAGTTGGTTCTCCCCTGCTCGTGCGCTCCCTGCTCCCTGACAACTGATTTCACAGTAACCGTAACTGTCCGTCGGTATTACTTGCATCGATTCTAGTTTCTGGGGCAGATTCTAACCAAGTTTCTGTATCGGCTGCTAGTAATTGTTGGGCAGCTACCATCATTTGAGCGGTAATATCTTTCAAGTCCTCGCGATTATCTAGATAAGTTTTTAAGGCATCGAGGGGATCGATACTGCTACTCGCGTCTAATTGCGGTAAACGCGGTCGTGCTAGCTGACTGATCAGCTCTGGTTGAATTGTATAACTGTGAGCAGAACTTAGAACTTGATGAAGTGCTGCATTATCAATTAAATCGATTTGCTCGGAGCGGAGTTTGTAAATTAGTCTGACGACTGCATCGGTAATATTCTTTTTCGCGATCGCTTTGATTAAAGCTGCTTGCGGATCGGCTGCATTGGCTACATCGACGTTAATGGTACAAAAAGCACGAACTGGTAGCGGGCAGAACTCCCATTTGGTACTACCCCGCTGTAGTTCTATCATCACATAGCCTTTGTCTTCTTTTTCTTCGCTAAAATCGACTCGCTCGATACTACCAGGATAGATAATTGCCGGTTCGTTAGACGGGTTGAGATTTTGGTGGCGGTGGACGTGTCCGAGAGCAACGTAGTCAAACTCGGGACGAGTTAGTAGAGACAGGGGAATAGTAAAACCTTTCCCTACAGCTAAGAAGCGCTCAGCACCATAGGAAGCATTATCGATCATCAAATGACCCAGAAGTACTGTCGGAATCTTGGGGTCGAGCCGACGAATTTCTCCTTCTAAGGCAGCACGCAAGCGATCGATCAATAACTGGTTAACATCGGCTAGGGATAAACCTTCCGTTTCTGGACGAGTCAGGAGGGTGGAACGAGTCAGCCAGGGGAGAGTGATGACTTGAACTGTACCATTGTTTGTTTGAATGTGATGGGTCATCAAGCGATCGCCCACCATAAACCCTGGTACGCCCAAAGTCCGATAAATGCACAAACTCGCCCCCCCTTGCCCTTGGGAATGCTGGTCGTGGTTGCCTACCAATAATACGGTGGGAACCCGAGCATCAACCAAGCGACGAAATTGACTGGCAAATTTTTCTTGAATATATGGGGGTGGCGTGGCATCGGGAAAAGCATCCCCACCAAACAGTACCAAATCCACTGGTTCTTCTAACGCGCGATCGATACAGCGCGATAGAGTCTTGACAAAATCTTCTAAGCGTGTGTTTAATCCAGTTTCAGGATTGAGCCGACCGTGGGAAAAGCTACTTCCCATGTGGATGTCTGAGAGGTGGAGGATTTTAATCATAGGAGTCAGGAGTCAGGAGTCAGGAGTCAGGAGTCAGGAGAGAAGAATAGTAAGCATCTAATAGCTTGCTAACTTCTTCAAGTAGAAGGCATAACTCTAAGCTATCGCCGTAGCCGAGGTCTTTTGCCAAAATCAGGTAATAGCGGCACTCCTCGACAGAGCCTTGGGCAATATTCATAAACCGTGCTTTATCAGTTTTGTTTTTCTTCTTAAATCCTTCTGCAATATTGGCAGGAATAGAAATTGCCGCTCTCCTAAATTGAGAAGTCAAGCCATACAATTCTGTTTTAGGAAAGTTTTCGCTGAAAAGATATACTGCTAAAACAAACTGATGAGCTTTTTGCCAAGCAATTAAGTCTTGGAAGACCCTTGCTGGTATTCTCTTCATTCTGACTCCTGACTCCTGACTTCTGGCTCCTTCAAATATGAATTCCGCATTCAGTCTTGTCAGAACCCCGCCAGCGTCCGGCTCGTTCGTCTTCGCCTTCGGCTACAGGCGTAGTAATTGGTTCGTCGCCAATACTGGGATAGCCTTGGTCGTGGAGTGGATTGTAAATGACGTTATGCTCGAAGACATACGCCCAAGTTTCTTTGCGCGTCCAAGAAGCGATGGGATTGACTTTGAGGCGCTGTTGACTGTCGAGTTCAAAAACGGGCATATCAGAACGGGTACGCGCCTGATCGCGTCGCCGTCCGGTAATCCAAGCTACAGCATTGAGTTCGGCTAGTCCTCGTTGCAGAGGTTCGATTTTAGTCAAGTGGTGAAATTGCTGAATGTTGCTATCCCATAGGGCTTCACCATATTTGGCAGCAAAAGCAGCCCGAGTATCCACGTCTGGGATTTTATAAACTTGCAGATCCAAGTCATACAAGTCTTTGACTTTAGAGACTAGCTCTAAAGTCTGGGGAAAGTGGTGTAAAGTGTCGAGAAACATCACTGGGGTGCGGTGCTTGAGTTCACGGTAGAGGATATCGGTGATGACGATATCATCTACGTTGAAAGCGCTGGTTTGTACTAAGGCTGTGGGAATGTTCTCGACACACCAGGCAAGAATTTTGCTAGGATGAGCTGTCTCATATTTGCGATTTAGCTCATCTAGATCGAAATTGGGTGTTTGGATAGAAGATGTTGAAACAGTCATCTGCGCAATGATGTGAATAGTTCTGCATATTCAACAATAACGGAAATCAGTGACCAGGGAGCAGGGAGCGCACGAGCAGGGAGCAGAGGGGCAGAGGGGCAGAGGGGCAGAGGGGCAACAACCGACTTACGACTTACGATTTACGACTTACGACTTAAGTTTATGCACTTGATTCTCTATAGCAAACCTGAATGTCATTTGTGTGAAGGCTTGCAGGAAAAGCTAGCACAAATTGTATCTACACACCAAGAGCTATCGCTGGAAGTCCGTGATATCACACTACAGGAAGATTGGTGGCAAGCATATCAATATGAAGTACCTGTTTTATTTCTGCATAGTGACGATGGGCGATCGCTCCTTCTCCCTCGTCCTTCTCCTCGCGCTACAGTCAGTCAAATTCAGCAAATGCTCCAGAAATATGTAAATCATCATGAAGCAGAATAGGTGCAATTGAAAGCTGGGATTAAGCTAGCTAGTTAACAGTTATCAGTTGTCGGTTAACAGTTATCAGTTATCAGTTATCAGCGACCAGCGACCACGCACCACTCACAAATGACCATTGACCATTGACCATTGACCATTGACCATTGACAAAACTATGAAGTTAGGCGAATTGTTAGCAAAAGTTGACAGTATCGAACAACTACCCCAGCATCCAGCTTTAGATCTGGAGGTGAAGGGTTTAACGACAAATTCTCATGCTTGCCAAGCGGGAGATTTGTTTATTGGAATGCCAGGAACGCGGGTGGATGGAGGAGAGTTTTGGCAAAGCGCGATCGCGAGTGGGGCGATCGCGGCTTTAGTCTCTTCTGAGTTAGCCCAAAAGAGAGCTGAGGGAGAGCCTTGCATTATTTCTGCTACAGATATGGTTCGAGCTTGCGCTGGGGTGGCATCTGCTTTTTACGGCTATCCAGCTACGCAAATGAGGCTGGTGGGGGTGACGGGAACAAATGGTAAAACGACAACCACCCATTTAATCGAATTTTTCCTTCAACAAGCAAAGTTATCTACAGCTTTATTTGGAACTCTTTATTCTCGTTGGACGGGTTTTGAGCAAACAGCAGCTCATACTACGCCATTTGCTGTAGAACTGCAACAGCAATTAGCTAGCGCCGTGCAAGCGGGGACTCAAGTAGCGGTGATGGAAGTCAGTTCTCATGCTTTGGCACAAGGACGAGTTTTAGGGTGTCCGTTTGAAGTAGGGGTGTTTACCAATCTCACTCAAGATCACCTAGACTTCCACCGCGATATGGAAGACTATTTTGCCGCAAAAGCCTTGCTATTCAGTCCCGATTATCTCCAAGGACGAGCAGTTATTAACACAGACGATCCCTACGGACAAAGATTAATTAAACAGCTACCACCGGAACGGGTGTGGAGCTATAGCGTCCAAGCTGAAACAACAGCCGACTTCTGTTTGAGCAATCTGGATTACAAACCAACGGGAGTGAGCGGTAAATTACACACACCCGCAGGAGAAGTAGAATTTCGATCGCCGCTCGTGGGTCAGTATAATCTCGCCAATTTACTCGCAGCAGTAGCAGCCGCTTTACACTTGGGCGTAGATTTACAACTCATCGCTAACGTATTGCCGCAGTTTGCCGGAGTCCCTGGCAGAATGGAGCGGGTGCAAGTGAGTCCCCATCAAGATATCAGCGCGATCGTCGATTATGCTCATACACCTGATAGTTTAGAAAACTTGTTGAAAGCAGCCCGACCATTTATTCCAGGTAAGATGATTTGCGTGTTTGGCTGTGGAGGCGATCGCGATCGCACCAAGCGCCCGAAAATGGGTAAAATCGCCGCCGATCTAGCAGATGTCGTTTACGTCACTTCTGATAACCCCCGCACCGAAGACCCTGAAAGGATTCTCCAAGATATTCTCACAGGCATTCCCAACGAAAAGTCAACAGGTAAAGAAGAAACAGCAACCCTCTCACCTCTCGCCTCTCACCTCTCGCCTTCTGTAATTGTAATTTGCGATCGCGCTACAGCAATTCAAACGGCAATTCAACAAGCCCAATCCGGCGATGGCGTACTCATTGCTGGCAAAGGTCACGAAGACTACCAAATTTTAGGTACAGAAAAAATCCACTTTGACGATCGCGAACAGGCGAGAAATGCACTAAGAATTAGGGAGCAGGGAGCAGGGAGCAGGGGAGCAGGGGGAGCTGAGGGAGCTGAGGGAGTCGGAAAATTTTGAATGCGTGAATTTTGACTTGCTCCCTTGTCTTCCTTGTCTTCCTTGTCCTCCCTCTAACCCATAATTCCTAGTAATGGACATCTCCCTTTATCGACTGGCTCTGAGTATAGAACAACCACCATCGCCGATGTTGGTGAGTCCGGCAACCTTGCTTTCCTTGGTAGAATCGGTGATGGAATTACTGGTAGAAAAGCAAATCTCAGCGACACTGTGGCTGAAGTTACCATCAGGAAAAATTTGGTATGCTTCGATTCAGCGCTATCACGAGCAGGTGAGAGTCTCTGACAAAACCTATGTTTGCTACGGACAGGAAACTGCGATCGCTCAAGTGTCTGGTAACTTCCCAATGGTTCCAGTCCAATTATTACCAAATAGCCATCTGCGGCGGGATTATTTTCTCATCGTCCATTCGCCTCAATTCTGCTGTATGGTGTTGGCACATCGATCGCGGCTGAGACGCAAAAAGGGAAAAACTAAGGAGAACACTCACCAAAAGAAATTTTTACCCTTGCTGAGCCTTTGCTCGTTTGAGGGACGAGTCTTACAGGAGGTACTCAAGGGAATCCGTCATGTCGTGGCTCAAAGTGTGCGTTGGAAGCTAGCGCAGCACAAGCAGCCAGCGATCGCCCCAGAGGTGATGCAAAATTGGGAGACGCTGTTTGCTTGTCCGTCTGCACCCGATCCAGTACTATTAGAGCGATTATTTGCCAAACAAGTTCAGCAACAAGATGCGACTCGGCGGACTACGTTTGACGAACTCACTGGCACTTTGCAACGGCAAAATCAAGCTTTAGCAAACGCCTTAACTCGTAAAGATGAATCGTTCGGTCGGATGTGCGAAGAACTCCGCACTCCGCTGACACATATGAAAACGGCTTTGAGTCTTTTAAATTCTCCTCACCTCAAACCACCGCAAAAACAGCGCTATTTGCAGATTTTGAGTAGCGAGTGCGATCGCCAAAACTCTTTAATTAATGGTTTATTAGAATTAGTCCAATTAGACAAAACGGCGGAACAAACAGTTTTACAACCATTGAAACTGAGTGAAATTATTCCAGGGGTAGTCAGCACCTATCAACCTCTAGCTCAAGAAAAAGGTATTATGCTTGCCTACACCGTTTCTCCCGAGTTGCCTTCTATTTTCTGCTCTAACAATTGGTTGCGGCAAATCGCTATTAATTTGTTACATAACAGCATTAAATTTACTCCTACAGGCGGGCAAGTTTGGGTCAAAGCTTGTACTCAAGGCGAATACGTGCAACTAGAATTTCGCGATACCGGAATTGGTATTTCACCTAACGAGATCCCCAAAATCTTCGATCGCTTTTACCGGGTGCGTTCTGTTTCCAGCGAAGATCTAGGCGGCGCGGGACTTGGTTTAACGATCGTCCAACAACTTTTACTACGCTGTGGCGGTTCTATTTCCGTTAAAAGTAAAGTCGGTGAGGGTTCTATTTTCAATGTTTTGTTACCTATTGCCCCATCTAAGTAAAGCGTGGTGGCAGACATAGATGATAAGGCTTTTATTAAGGATTATCCAGAGATTTCTAGCTATTATTATTTTCTGGGTTGCATCTGCATTTAGTTCAGCGTTATTTTTTGCCTACGACTCCCCACTCCCAAATAGAGGAAGAAAGACTGTCAATACTTCTCCTTGTTGTGGTTTCTGACGCACGATCAATTTGCCACCAATCGATTGAAATAGGTGCTTAGTAGCATTGAGATTGAGACTAATACAGCCTGTTTCAGGTTGAAAAGTGAGTAACTGACCGAGAGATTTGCCAATCGACGTGACAGAAAAACTTGGTGTCGCTTCGTCGTCTTCTCCTGGAAGTTGCGAAAATAACTGTAGCTTGAGTTGATCGCCAGCGGGAATGACTTGCACCTGAATTTGACTGCCAGCGGGTAGGCTGCGAGTAAAATTCTCGATTAATCCTGTCAGTACCCGATCGAGCATACTAGGATGGCTGATCACCGTTGGCATTTGCTGCGGCAAAATCACATCTAAAGTCATGTTGCGGCGTTTCGCACTATGTTGCCAGCGGGGAATACTCTGCTGCAACAACTGTTCTAAAGATGTGGCAATCAAATAATTATTATTGTTGCTATCTGAAGCAGATGTTTCTAGTTCCGCCGCTTGAAACATCAACTCCATGCGATCGATTTGTTCTCGACACTCGTGTTCGATCGCCTCTAAGCGTTTTTGCACATCGCTAGACAAGTCTCGTCGCTTCAATAACAGGCGAATCAGCGTGCGAATTGTCGTCAAAGGCGTGCGAACTTCGTGGGCAAATGCTTGCAGTAGTTCTAAATCGGGACGAGGGAATTCGGAATTCGGAATAGACGCTGACGCTACACTTCGCGAACGGAATTCGGCATTCGGAATTTTTTGTTTTGGATCTTCTTGACCGCTTGCCGCTTGCCGCTTGCCGCTTGGATCTTCTTGACCGCTTGCCGCTTGCCGCTTGCCGCTTGCCGCTTCTTGTTCTGGCAAATGCTTTAGTAACAGACGGCTAAATTGAGCCACGATACGGTAATCTGGGGCAACGGGAGCATATTTATGGGCGATCGCATCGAGTTGCAATAGTAGATATCGGGGGCTAGTAAGAGCAACTCGCGCCCGAAGCGTCTGCCATGCCTGCGCAACTATCTCCGGTTCAAATGCAAACATAAATACTGGGTCGTTATTGCCATCTACCCCAGCAACCATCACCAAGCTAAAACTATCTGTCAAAACCAAGCAAAACTGTTCCTTTGCTAGCGGATCTCCCGGTAGCAAGGGTATAGTCGTACTACCAGGGGGATCGATTTCCACTGCTACAGGTAAAGGATCGGATTTTGCTTGAGACTTGGCTACATCAGACTTGGTTGCAGCTGGCGGGAGTTGAAACGGTCTTCCTCCAGATAACTTCAGCCACTCTGCGGTAAACACTCCAGTTTGAAAGTTAGCCAGCAACTCCTGTTGACTCAAAATTGGTGCTGGACCAGCTAAAACGATGCCTCGATCGCCTTTAATTCCTAAAGAGTTTGACAATGGGGAACCAAGTCTATCTAACAATAGCTGTTCGAGTGCTGCGATCGCCCCACTCCACTCTTTCACGACTTTAAGCCGTTTAGATGCAGCACTTGTATGGCGAATGACTTCTGTTTCCAACTCTGGAGTGTAGCAGCCAATCTCATCCGCTCTGCTCTTGGTAATAATTTCCCTTATAGTTGGTAAAGTCCACATTTGCACCAGCGATCGCCCCCTCTCACAGCTAGCAACTCTCCGTTCCGTTCCGCTTTTCTAGATAGTTCCACTTTTGCTACTCAATAAGAGAGTATCGATATTTTGGCACTAGCGACAGGCGTAAAACCGAACTCTAGTCTTCGCAATTTCCTGAATTAGGGAGTCGGGAGTCGGGAGTTGGGAGTCGGGAAGAAGAGCAGCTCAGGAACCTGAGGGAGCAGGGGAGGCAGGGGAAGAAAAACAACTGCTAACTACCAACTACCAACTACCAACTACCAATTACCAATTACGATTCTCTCCCAGATGCCCAGAGATCTCGCCACTTAACCGTCCCTTCGCTAGCAACAACCCAACGTCGAGCCACGATATTTTCCCGTAATGGCGATCGCCCTTCCCGCAACATGGCATATTTGTAAGTAATTAACTTACCAGCACTCTCCTCGAAGGGAATTTCAGCAAACCAAGTATTGGCATTAATGTACTCTAGGGGGTAAGCCTTGCCAATATCCCAGTTTCCTAGTTCTGGACAATCGCCCATCACCACAATTCTTTCACCGAGTTGAGTGTTGACCCCATTTAATTGCACTCTAACTAAAGTTTTAGCTTTTGCCCTTTCACCAATATGACTGAGAACGATGACATCTCTTCGTCCCAGTTCTAAATTGCGGATCTCGCCGTTCTCCACTGTAAATTTGCGCCGCGTTAACACGCAAGTATGCTCGCCATCTGGTAAGTCTGTCATGACTGTATCAATCGTGACGGCTTCACCCCGAGTCATGGCAACAAAGCAGGTACACTCACCATATCTTCTGACATAGCAGTAGACATCTGGGGTAATATATCGCTGCTGATGGCTACCAACCGATACGGCTGGGTTGAGTCGCCGCAAGCCAGAAAGCAAGCGAATATAACGATAGATTTCAGTGTCGTTGTCCCAACTCGTCATCATCGGTCGGTTGTAGGGATCGTTTCCGCCATTTGTATCGTCGTGAAGATACTGTTCCGTACCGTAGTAGATGCAAGGGATACCACGAGATGTCATGATTAGAGCGATCGCCACTCGGAGCATTTCAGGGTCGGGATTGAGCGACTGGAAACGCGGCATATCGTGGTTGTCAATAAACGTGACTAACTCTGTTGCGCCGTTGTAGCGATCGTCTAGATCGAAAATGTCTTGAATCAGTTGAAATCCACTCTCTGCTCCTTTTGCTAAAGCATCTCGCATGGCTAGACACAGCCCAAAATCGAGCATGGACATCCCCGAACAGTTGGCAAATTCTACCGAGAGATCGTCAAGTGGATGGCTAAAAATCCATTCACCAAAGACAAACACATCCGGTCTATGGGCTTGAATATCGGCGATAAACTCTTGCCAAAACCAAATTGGCATATGTTTTACCGTATCTACCCGCAAAGCATCCACGCCTCGATCTAGCCACTGCTTAATCGCCGATTTGATGTAGTTGCGATATT
>NZ_JBOFLP010000276.1:0-3909 GCF_051657925.1 Chroococcidiopsis sp. | reverse complement strand
GTTTCCCACAAAAAGTTACAAGATACTCTTTCACACCGTCGTTTCAAAGTCAAGTCAGTTGTCAGGGAGCAGGGAGCGCTCAATTCAGCTACACTGATTCATGGTTCGTGACGAATTGCAGTACTGGAATGGAAATCGGACAGAAAGTTAAAGTATATCGCCTGAGAGACAGAGTATCTCCCCCCGTTGTTAAGCGACTCGGACAAGTCGGTACAGTCAAGGGTTTTAGAATGACTGACGGTAGCGGCGTTGGTGTTGTAGTGCAGTTTGATGACAACTTTAGCACTTGGTTTTTTGAAGACGAAATTAAACCTACGTGACTGGGAAGATGTCTGGAAGGGTTTTCGTGAGGGAAACTTGACCAGACATAACTTATTTGCACTCATCAGGAAAGCAAACAATGCCCCTCATTTTGACATTTTTGGGCAAGGGTGGGACTGGACGCACGACGATCGCGATCGCAGCAGCCAAGCGTCTAGCAAGCCAAGGACAGCGCGTTCTATTGGCAACGGATGACAATCAACCAGGATTAGGGGTGTTATTAGACACGTCCCTAGCAGCTGAACCGCAAGAAGTAGCGACAAATCTTCAAGTCGTCCAATTAAAAACTTCGACTTTGTTGGAACGCAACTGGGATGAGGTGAAAAAGCTAGAGGCGCAGTATCTTCGCACGCCCATAATTAAGGATGTCTACGGACAAGAATTGGTCGTGTTGCCAGGAATGGATAAAGCATTAGTACTCAACGCCCTGCGGGAGTACGATGCTAGCGGCAAGTATGACGCGATCGTTTTCGACGGTAGCGGCGACTCATCAATGCTGCGGTTGTTAGGAATGCCAGAAAGTCTCAGCTGGTATGCTCGTCGCTTTGGTAAGTTGTTGACAGATTCCGACTTGGGAAGAACGGTATCGCCGTTTCTCCAGCCCCTCCTAGCCAGTATCTTTAATGTCAGTTGGACTGGTGATAACCTCTCCCAACCGACGAGTAAAGTTACGAACATCCTAGAGCAGGGAAAAGCTGCCCTTGCCGACCCTAAACGCCTTGCAGCTTATTTAGTCGTGAATGATAATCCGGCAAGTATGGCAACGGCGCGTTATTTATGGGGGAGTTCTCAGCTTATTGGCTTAACTATAGCAGGTGCGATCGCCAATCAAACAACTGCGACAGAAGCCCTCAAATCTGAGTTTTCGCCTTTGCCAGTCAGTAGCGTTCCGACTGCGACTCCTGGCGACTGGCAACCCCTCATGGATGCTCTACCAGATTTTACCCAACCTGCACTAGCTCCCAAACCCCTAGAAATTGACGTAGCAGCGCGTCAAGTCCGCGTCTTTTTGCCAGGATTTGATAAAAAGCAAGTCAAGCTGACTCAATCGGGCGGTGAAATTACCATAGAAGCAGGCGATCATCGTCGCAATATTATCCTTCCCCCAGGTTTGAGCGGCAAAACTGTAACTGGTGCAAAATTCCAGCAGGGCTATTTGATCGTATCTTTGTAATTATGAGTAATAAGGACGCACAGCCGTGCGCCCTTATTACCACGACTCCCTACTCCCTATTTTTATGTCAGATCCAACTCCCTCTTCTGCGTTTCCAAATAGTAATTCAGAGCAGGCTGCTGAGCAAATTGGGTCTGCTACCAATCCTGTTGCTAGTTTACAAAGCGATCGCAGCGGCAGAACCAGGCAATTGCTGGGTATGAAAGGCGCGAGTCCTGGCGAAAGTTCAATTTGGAAAATTCGCCTGCAATTGATGAAGCCGATTACCTGGATTCCCTTGATGTGGGGTGTCATTTGTGGGGCGGCTTCTTCGGGACAGTATACTTGGACGTTGGAACATGTCTTAATTGCCGCTGCTGCTATGTTGCTGGCGGGACCGCTGTTGACGGGTTATACCCAAACCCTAAATGATTTCTACGATCGCGAAATCGACGCAATCAACGAACCCTATCGTCCGATTCCCTCTGGGGCAATTTCCGTTCCCCAAGTCGTAACCCAAATTCTCGTGCTGCTGGTGGCTGGTCTGGGAGTTGCTTTTGCTTTAGATCTGTGGGCAGGACATCAATTTCTCACAATTACAGCATTGGCAATTGGCGGTTCTTTCCTAGCGTATATCTATTCAGCTCCACCGCTAAAACTGAAGCAGAATGGTTGGTTAGGTAATTATGCTTTGGGAGCAAGTTATATTGCATTACCCTGGTGGACTGGTCATGCTTTGTTTGGCGATCTCAACTGGACGATCGCAATTTTGACGCTGATCTACAGCATGGCAGGCTTGGGAATTGCTGTGGTGAATGATTTCAAAAGTGTAGAAGGCGATCGCCAATTAGGGTTAAAGTCTCTACCAGTAATGTTTGGTATTTCTACAGCGGCTTGGATTTGCGTTTTGGCGATCGACATTTTTCAGATGGGAATTGCAGCATACTTAGTCAGTATTGGTGAAAACTTGTACGCGACCATTCTCATCTTCTTAGTCATTCCCCAGATCGTCTTTCAGGACATGTATTTCTTGCGCGATCCGCTGAAAAATGATGTCAAATATCAGGCAAGCGCTCAACCATTTTTGGTATTAGGAATGCTCCTGACTGGCTTAGCACTGGGTCATGCTGGAATCTAAAAATTTCAACGTAGGGTGGGCATTGCCCACCTAACCAAAAAAGCATCCTAACTTTCGTACATTTGTTTGTGCTTTGCCATTAACTGTAAGTACTTCTCATTTGTTTTAGCTTGTACCCACTTTTCTTTGAAAATTGCCGCAGACTCAGCTTTGATTGGATCGACTTCATAAGGTAAAATATCTTTTCTTGCCTGAAGCTGTGCGTCTGGAGAAGTAATTTTTTGAGGATTAGTTTTATATTTTCTCCCACTTTTATGATTTGCATAACGACGCGATCGCGTGTAGCCCATTTGTAAAAACTTTCGCGCCATATCCGCACCAACAAAATCATCTGCTGCTAAATAATTTAGAAATAATTCATATATTTTTTGGCTGGATTCTCTAGCAATATCGGGAGTTTTGAATCGCCAGTGCGGTAAGATTTCTGATTTATATGGTTCAACTAAAAGAACTCCTTGTTCGCCTTTACCCACTCGATAAAACTCTGGGTGCTGGCGAAAATCAATGGTTTTAAAATCTAGAGAATAATCGAAAGCAGTCATATTTCGATTTTTATAAATGACTTCATGTAAGTTATAGCTGCCATGTGTCATTTGTCATGAGTCATTAGTAAGGCATGGCGTTACTTTAGCTTAAGCTAGGCTTGGCTTTACCTCGGTGCAGGGAACTGAAGCACGCTTCAGCCAGTCTCTCAGATCGCTACTTTTAGCGGGAGTGTGTCAGGATCGTGATGTTGCAATTCCTCGATCGCCGTTTATGCTAACTCAAACAGATACTTCTGTCATTCCCTTTCTCGGGGCTGATGTTGCAGCAAGTTACGATGCTGCTAAGATCGTTATCCTACCAATTCCCTACGAAGCAACAACAACCTATCGCCGTGGTTGCGAAAATGGTCCCGATGCAATTCTAGAAGCTTCCCAGCAAGTGGAATACTACGATGAAGAACTCGACTGGGAGATCGGCTGCGATGTCGGTATTTATACGTACCCTTCAATTGCGGATACTCGCGATCGCGAAGTTTCACCAGAAGAGATGCTAAAAGCCACTCAGGAAACGGTTTACAAACTAGTGCGAGATAACAAATTTGCGATCGCTTTGGGTGGCGAACATAGCATTACGACAGGCGTTGTTGAGGCATATCGCCAAGCATATCCAGACGAACCTTTTACCGTAGTGCAAATTGACGCTCACGGCGATTTGCGTCACGAATATGAAGGCTCGATCCACAATCATGCTTGCATCATGCGGCGAGTGGTTGATATGGGTTTACCAACCGTTCAAATTGGGATTCGAGCAA
>NZ_JBOFLP010000275.1:0-8804 GCF_051657925.1 Chroococcidiopsis sp. | reverse complement strand
GGACAGCGCCAACGACGATGCAGGATTTCCCAACCGGAAGATTGCAGCCACCGAGCGACTAGATCTTCTCCAAGTACGCCAATGTCGGGATAATGAAAGGCAGGATGGTTTGCCATGAGCTGAAAAGATTATGAATTCTGGGTTGGTAAATAGAATTGGGAAACTTATATTCGCTGTAGTGCTGTGGGGTGCGATCGCATTTTCAGTACTTCTTGCTATTGTTCCCCCTGCTGTAGCGCTGGATTACAACAAAGAAAGTTTGATCGAGACAGATTTCTCTGGGCGCGACTTGACAGACTCTAGCTTCAGCCACGCCAATTTGCGTAGTAGCAACTTCAGTCACTCTAATTTAGAAGGAGTTAGCTTGTTTGCTGCTAATTTAGATTCGGCAAATTTTGAGGGGGCGAATTTGGCAAGCGCCACTCTAGACTCGGCACGTTTAACGAGAGCCAATTTAAAGGATGCTATTTTAGAAGGCGCATTTGCGGCAAATACCAAATTTGATGGTGCTGTAATTGATGGAGCCGATTTCACAGATGTTTTGATGCGCCGCGACGTGCAAGATAAATTGTGTCAAGTTGCTAAAGGTGTTAACCCAACTACAGGACGCGCCACCCGCGATACTTTATTCTGTCCGTAAGCGATCGCAATCTTTATCGCAATCTTTTACGATGAAGCTTGTCGTGTCATTTCACGAGGACTAATAGATGATTCGTGCCTACGCAGCTTTAGAAAAAGGTGGAGAACTCAAGCCTTTCGAGTACGATCCAAAACCGCTCGGTAGTGAAGATGTAGAGATCGACGTAGAATACTGCGGGATTTGCCATAGCGACTTGAGTATGCTTCATAATGACTGGGGCATGACGCAATACCCGTTTGTCCCAGGACACGAAGTTGTAGGCAAGATTGCGGATGTTGGCAGTGCCGTCAAAAAACTCCAAGTCGGGCAGCGTGTCGGATTGGGATGGTATTCGCGATCGTGCATGACTTGCGAATGGTGTATGTCTGGCAATCACAACCTTTGTGCCACCGCAGAAGGTACAATCGTCGGTCGCTATGGTGGTTTTGCTGACAAGGTGCGCGCCCATGAAGCTTGGGTTGCTCCCTTACCCGATGCCATGCAGCCAGTGTCAGCAGGACCCTTATTTTGTGGCGGAATTACGGTTTTTAACCCGATCGTCCAATTTGATGTTAAGCCTACCGATCGCGTTGGAGTTATCGGTATTGGCGGCTTGGGACACATGGCATTGAGATTTCTTCATGCTTGGGGCTGCGATGTCAGTGCCTTTTCCAGCAGCGCCGATAAGGAACCAGAAGCAAGGGAAATGGGTGCTAACCACTTCATCAACTCCCGCGATCCAAATGCACTTAAATCGGTGGAAGGCTCTTTTGACTTGATTCTTTCTACTGTAAATGCCGATCTAGACTGGAGTACATACATTGCCTGTTTGCGTCCTAAAGGACGATTGCATTTTGTGGGTGTGGTTCCTAACCCTATTTCTACTGAAATTTTTCCCTTAATTATGGCTCAGCGATCGATCTCTGGCAGTCCCTTGGGTAGTCCGGCTACTGTCACCCAAATGCTCGACTTTGCCACCCGCCATCAGATCGAACCTATAATTGAAACCTTCAGTTTTGACCAAGTAAATGAGGCATTGGAACACCTACGTAGCGGTAAGGCACGGTATCGAATCGTGTTGAAGCATTAAGCAAAGTCAAAAATTGACTGTAGGGGCGGGTTTTCACCAACAATCTTTAACTTTAAATGAAGATACTGATAAACCCGCCCTTGCGAGAATTCAAATTATTGCAACAATTTATGCCAATGATTCCAACAATTCAATATTAGACAGCAGTGGTTAGATCAAATCTGCCAGCGTAAACTGTCGTTGTTTGTCCAATTCCAATAGCCGTTGCTGGGCTTGCCGCAATGACTCGAAATATGACTGAGATTGTTCTGGTGCAGTTGCTTCGTCGGTTTGTTCCCACAATTGGAGAAATTGACGATAGCGTTTTTCGCACTGCACTCGTTCCATGCAAGCTGTAGCTGCTTGAATTACCTGGGCAAAGCGCGATAATTCGATTTGTGTCTTTTCATCTAGGTGAAATAGACGCGCGATCGCCTTTGTTTCACCTTCATACTCCATACACTCTACTTGTAGCCGCGAAATTAAATCTGATGATGGAGACGAAAAATTTTGTGTCTCTAGATTTTCTAAAATCTGTTGCCAGAGAAAAGTGTGATGGGGTAGATCGAATTGCAAATCTCTTTCTTGTAGGGCTTCGGTGACGATCTGACGGTATTCTGGATGGTGTATGTAAATTCGTAACAAAATTGCCTCTGCCTGTTCCAGTAAAGCGCGATCGCCTGCTACAGGTAAGTGAGAATTGCTAGCTTGTTGCTGTCTTCTGGGTGGAACTGGTTTGCGATAACTATTCGGCGCAACTCGATCTAATAAATTTTCAATCCACAACGGTACGAGTCTGGCATCACCTAAACTTAAAATTTCGGCACAACGATGGATATAGTGCTGGCGTTGATTGCTGTCGCTTATTTGCTGTAACAACTTCACCATACTTACCGTAATTTGTTGTGCTTCCGGTGCTTGCTTTAAATCTCGGTTTGCTACTAGTTGTTGGATCTGCCAATCGAGCCATAGCGGGGCATTATGTAAAAGTTCGCGGTAATGTTCTGAACTATGAGTGTGGAGATATTCATCTG
This sequence comes from Chroococcidiopsis sp., assembly GCF_051657925.1. Lineage (NCBI taxonomy): Bacteria > Bacillati > Cyanobacteriota > Cyanophyceae > Chroococcidiopsidales > Chroococcidiopsidaceae > Chroococcidiopsis > Chroococcidiopsis sp. Next base: position 6,082 of record NZ_JBOFLP010000275.1, on the reverse strand, counting down.
CATCTTTGCCATTTGGTAAGTTGAGAATTCGTAAATTGACTTCGCCTTGATAGGCAAGATTAGCGATCGCTCCTATTGCTCTTTCTGTAGCTTGCGTTCCTGCCGCATCTGCATCAAAATTAAGAATAAGTTGTTTTGATTCGCTATAACGCAAACAAGCGCGGACTTGTTCGATACTCAAAGCCGTTCCCAACGAGGCGACAGAGTGAGTAATTCCGGCAGCGTGAAGGGCGATCGCATCGAAATATCCTTCTACTACTACTACCCGATCTTGTTTGGCAATCTCGTTTTTGGCTTTGTCTAAACAAAATAAAGTTCTACCCTTATTAAAAATATCTGTCTCAGGAGAATTAAGATATTTCGGTTGTTCGTCGCCTAAACTTCTACCCCCAAATCCGATAAATCGTCCTTGCGAATCGCAGATCGGAATAATAATGCGATCGCGAAAATAATCGTAGTACCCGTCTCCTGACTGTCGCCGCCGGATCAATCCCGCCTGTTCTACTATCTGCACGGGATATCGTTTTTGTTCTATCAAATAACTATATAGAGTTTCCCATCCCGCAGGCGCGTATCCTAACTTAAATTGCTGAATTGTTTCTGAGTTAAACTGCCGTTTTTGTTGCAAATAATCTAAAGCTAACTGCCCTTGATGTTGCTGCAAAGCATGATAATAAAATTGCGTGGCGACAGCCATCACCTCATATAATTGCTCTCGCAGCGAAATCTGACGCTGTAATTCTTGTCTCTGTTCGGGTTCTAAAGTTTGGACGGGAACGGAATAGCGCCGTGCTAAATCCAGCACCACCTCACTGAAAGAAGTCTTGCCCAATTCCATCAAAAATGTAATTGCATTCCCCCCAGCCCCGCAACCAAAGCAATAATACATTTGCTTGCCAGGGCTGACACTAAAACTAGGGGTTTTCTCATCATGAAACGGGCATAAACCGACAAAATCTTTCCCACGCTTGCGCAGAACAACGTGTTCCGAGACGATATCAACAACATCAGCTCTTTGTTTGACTTGTTCGACTGTATCGGGATGCAGGCGAGGAATTTGCATATTGGTCAGTTATCAGTAATCAGTACTTATTAAACAGCTTTAGTAGCAACACCTTGATATAAATAACCAACAAATTTGGGTATTTTCTCCGCGTAAAACTCTTTGACAGTTACCAGATCGAATTGTTTTTCTACTAGTTGTCTAATATTACGATTCAAGTGACAGCCATCGGCAATAACTTTTTGGATTGGAGTCAAGCGGTTTTGCCAAACTTGAACTTGAGGTTCATTACTCAGTCCGTGTTCTACAAAAAAGAATTTTCCTCCTGGTTTTAATACCCGATAGATTTCTTGCAGTGCTTGTTCGACTTTGGCGATACTACACAACGTCCAAGTACTGACAACGCTATCAAATGTATTATCTGCCATTGGCAAGTTTTCGCCATTCAGCACGCGATTGTCTACAGTAATACCGGATTTTTGGATGCGCTTTTGAGCAAGATTATGAACGCCAGGATTAGCATCAATTGCTACCAATTTATCAATGTTTTCTGGATAGTAAGAGAGATTTAAACCCGTACCAAAACCAATTTCTAAAACTTCTCCCGTCACATTTGCCAAAACTTCTTTTCGATATTGAGCCATAGTCGGATCGGACAACGACCAGTCAAGCAGGTAAGGTAGGATTCTTTGTGAATAAAATCCCATTGATTCCTCCTATACAAACTGATAACAGCTTTAGTTCTTGTATTTTAGCGAAAATAAACTTATTAAAAATTTATTCACGATTGCCTAAATTCAAATCAGCTTGTAAAAAGTCTATAAATTGCCTAGCCGTGCGTCCAGAACGTCCGTTGTGACGGGTAGCCCATTGTAAAGCACGATAATCTAAATCTGTCTGGGAAATATTTAGCTCGGCTAGTGCTGCTAAATGTCGTACGATATGTAAATAAGTGTCCTGATTTGCTGGTTCAAAAGTTAAAGTTAAACCAAAGCGATCGCTAAATGAAAGTTTTTCTTGTACCGTATCCCACACGCCGACTTCTTCATTCTGACTCGGACGGGGGCGATCGCCAAACATTTCTCTGACCAAATGACGGCGGTTAGAAGTCGCATAAACGACAACATTTTGGGGACGGGCGGTTAAATTGCCTTCTAAAACGACTTTCAAGGCTTTAAAAGCATCGTCATCTTCTTCAAATGAGAGATCGTCAACGAATATAATAAACTTTTGCGGCACGCCCCGCAGTTGCTCGACAATTGCAGGTAAAGCTGCTAAATCAGCTTTAGCGACTTCAATTAAACGTAAGTTGCGATCGCCATATTCATGTAACAATCCCTTTACCAAAGAAGATTTTCCCGAACCCCGACTACCGTATAGTAAAACGTGGAGGGCGTGATAACCTGCAAGTAAGAATTCAGTATTTTTTTTCAATGTATCTCGTTGATACTCGTATCCTACCAACTCCTGTAACTGCACTGGATCGGCATGGGGAATACCGATAAGTTGTCCCGACTGCCAGCGTAAAGCTTGATATTTAGCAAAGATACCCGTACCATATTGGCGATAGTATGCAGCTAAATCTGGTAAAATATCCGCCCAGTTTTCAAGTTGTGATAATTTGTGGTAAATGGTGCGATCGCCAATTGTTTCTCTAGCTGTTTTTGTAGGTATTCCAGTCCAAGCTACCGGAGGTACATTTAGTTTAGCTGCAGCTTGTACCCACTGACTTAACTGAGTGCTACTACATTGATAGAGGCTTTGTAAAGCTTGTAAATCTTGCTGCACGGCAGCGATTAGAGATGGTGGTAAATCCGCTAGCTCGGTATTTTGAATTTGACGTGAAAACGGATTATCATCTATTAGAATTTGGCTAATTAAATAATCTTGCCAAGTTCGATCGCAAGTGGCGATCGCCTTAAAATAATTTCCATAAGCGCGAACGCATCCTATTTCATCTACCTCGCTGTGTCGCAACGACTGTAACAAATCGATTTGGCGTAAAGAACGCAGTAAATTAAGAAAAGCCTGTCCTACTTCATCTTTTAAGACAGATTGATATATTAGTAAAGAAGCTGCTTGGAGTTGTAAAAATTCAACAGATGAGTTCGTTTGAGTATCCATGTTTCGGCGCTATCTCCCCACAACGATCGCCCAAATACTAGCAGCAATAATCACAGTTCCTAAATGCTGAGGTAACATCATCCGCATCGGTTGACGCGCAATTTTTTGCGTCAATATCACCGTCAATAATACAGAAAAAACTAGCGTTGTTCCCTGTAAAAATGCAATCACAGCCGGATGAGCCACCACTATAGGTAGTCCCGTTCCACTCAAACCAAAAGTCGCAAAAGTTACGGGTAAAATTCTTCCTGCTTCTCCCAATCCCAACTGTAGATAATGCGCTAATGTTCCACCCAAAACCAACGGTAAATATCCATAGACTAATTCCAGAAACGGTTTAGGTTTTTGCCAATTCTGACTTTTTTTAGATCTTGTCTTGCTAACTAGCCAATAAAGCGATCGCATCAATCCATGCACTAAAAAGACAAATCCAGTCGGAACCAACAAGACTAACAAAGATAATCCTAAATGAGGAAAAAATTGTGTCAAATCGATTTCTAAACCTAAAATGGCTTGAATTTCCGGTAAACGGTTTAGAAAAATTCCGCCTAACAACAACAACAACAGCGCAACTTCATAACTATGAGGGACGTGGGTTGTCCACAACTCAATCCCTGGCGGACGTAAATTAAACTCAACCGAACGATGCGGACAAGCTTTTAAACAAGTCATGCACAACACGCAATCTCGATTATCTTCCAACTGCGCCGGATGGGAATACAACGGACAACCATTAGTTTCCATGCCCTCACCTTTTTGAGGACCACCCTTGTAACATTGATACGTCGTACATTCAGCCGAACAAGTCCCTTGCTGCGCCCTTAACTCTGTCATCGACAACTTAGCAAATAGCCCGTTCATACCACCAATTGGGCATAAATAGCGACACCAAAATCGCCGTTCAAAAATTGCCGAAAAAATCATTGCTCCTGCTGTAATTAGTAATAGCAAACAGCTAGAAAGATAAGCCGTATTTTCCAAATTCCACAGTTCTTCCCACAGAAAAATTAGCGTAAATAAACCGAATAAAAACCATCCACCCCACTTTTCTGCTGGTTCTCGATGCCACTGTTTCAACTTCCGTTGAGGAAACAACCATTGCGATAGTTTTTGCGTGACTTCGCCGTAAATCATAAACGGACACACCGCACACCATAACCTACCCACAAAAGGAAATCCTAATAATATGAGGGGCCACCACCAAGCCCAAAACATATTTAAGGCGAAATTTTTATCTCGCTGTTGAGGACCAACAAATAAAACAATGACAATGAAGGCAAAAAACCACAAGGTAAAGCCGTAGTTAATTCGGTCTGGATACCAAGAACTGCGCAGAAATCGCCGTAAACTAGGGTAAATATTTAGTAAATTGACGCGAAATTGTTTTTTCTTAGTTTGTGCCGACCAAAAAATTTCTTCCGTTAACTCTGTCGCTTCTCCCGACTGCACGAGCGCCCGTTCGACTAAACTTTGTAACTCTTTCAAGTTACCAGGAAAATCATAAGATTGCAGGCGACGCAAGGCTTCGGGTGCGACTTGCGATTTGACTAATCCCTCACTGCGAGTGTATAAACTGATGTAATATTCTACTAGAGCTTTAAGATCGGCTTTTCGTACCCGTAGTGGTGGGACTTTAATGGTCTGTCCGATACAACGCGCGATCGCGGGTTGAGTTCGTTCGGCGATCGCTAAAATCCGTGCTTGACTTGTGCGGGTAACATCTGGTGTATCTTCAGAACGGCTGACAGGTTGATAAGTGCCATTTTGGAGCAACTGCGCGATTTTTGGTACTAACTCTTCGGGCAGTTCTTGAGTATTATTCAGAACTAGCGTTCCTTCACCCAGCCATTCCAGCAACCCTGGCTTTCCGCCGACACGACCGAAAAGATCTGCGCCACTGGTTTGCAGTAAATTGCAGTTAACTTTAATAATCGGCTGGCGGCGTTGAGGAGAACCAAAATGAATCAAAGTGGCGATGTTGTCTTTTTCCAGTCCTGGTTCGCCGAAAATGAGAACTGATTTTTTGTTACTAGCTGCTTCTCTAATTTCTTGACGCAGCCGCACCGCATAACGACTTGTACCAATGATACCGCGCTTGACTTTAGTAACCAAATATGGGCGCAGGGCGATCGCTCGGTCTTGTTCGTAGGACAGTGCTGATGTTAATTGGCTTAATTCTTGGGCTAGCTGACGCGAAATCGTTTGAAAGATTTCAGGATATTGTCCGACAATCTGCCGAAATTCTGTTGCTGGCACTACCCATAAGTGACATTCTGTCAAGGCAGTAACCGTTCTTTGCACTGGCTGTTCTAAAATTAATTCTTGGAGATTAATTGCCGACCCAGAAAGTAAACTTATTGCCCATACGGGAGTAGTCAGGTTAGCGCGTTTACTTTCCAAGCGACCTTGTTGCAGAATATAAAGCGCTTCTGGGTCAGTGTCTTCTATTACCAGACGTTCGTTAGCGGGGATAACTCGTTCTACAGCAACTTGGGCGATCGCATTTAATACCTCTGACGATAGCACCGATAGCGCCGTTCGCTCTTGCAGCCAGATGAGTAAATCTGGAGACATCGTATCCCCCTATTTTGCAATACTTCATTCATTGTGACAAGTCGAGACGTTCCGTGGCTCTACACAGATCTACTAGCTCGACAGCCCTTATGCCTCAAGGATACGATGAATTGTATATTTTGAAATTCTTTTATTCCTGCTGTTGTCTTTCCCTACTACCCCAATCGGCGTTATCTATTTTCATAGAGAATGTTCCCAACTGCCCAAACCCCTCTCGGCTATCTGTAAACCTTCTCGTATGAGCAGCTCAGACCTTCCCAATCTTTGGGTTCCTCTCACGCTTTTATTTTTTATTATCATGGCTGCCATCTTCTTCAGCCGCAGCCATTAGAAGAGGGGCTAAAGAAGAGTTGTAGAGACGCTACATGTAGCGTCTCTACA
>NZ_JBOFLP010000274.1:0-4793 GCF_051657925.1 Chroococcidiopsis sp. | reverse complement strand
TCAACTCTCTTCTCCCCCTCAGCCCCTCAGCTCTTTTATATCCCCTTGTCCTCTTTCCCTCGCTCCTCGCTCCTTGCTCCTCACCCCTGCATCTAAATGTTTCCCACCGAACCGCCTGCTAACACGAATGGGTTTCGCGCCCTGTTACACAACCGAAATTTTATGCTGCTGTGGATCGGGCAACTACTGTCCCAGCTAGCAGATAAAGTTTTTCTCGTCCTGACGATCGCCCTGTTAGAAAACTATCCCCTTGCCGCAGGTATAGAGGATACTAGGCGTTCTGACCTATTTATGGCGTTTACCCTACCAGCGATTCTGTTTGGTTCTGCTGGGGGTATTTTGGTCGATCGCGTCCCAAAAAAGCCGATCATGGTTGGTTCTGATGTGGTACGAGGGCTGTTGACGCTGATGATTCCGCTTCTACCAAGACAATTTCTGATTTTGCTATTGCTGACTTTTGCTATTTCTACGGTGACGCAATTTTTTGCTCCCGCCGAACAAACGGCGATTCCCTTGCTAGTTAAGCGAGAACAGCTCATGTCTGCTAATGCCCTTTTCAGCAGCACGATGATGGGCGCGTTAATTGTTGGTTTTGCTGTGGGGGAACCGTTGTTAAGCTGGGCGAAATCTTCTTTGGGTGATTCAGGACAAGAATTAGTCGTGGGTGGATTATATCTACTATCGGCGGGGATCATGCAGCCGATAAGCTTTCAAGAACGGCAGTCCCATAGAGAAGAACGACAGAAAAAAAATGCTTGGACTGAGTTTAAAGAGAGTTTGGGTTATTTGCGACGCAATCGTTTGGTATTAAATGCCATGTTGCAAATGACAACTTTATATTGTGTATTTGCTGCTTTAACCGTACTAGCAATTCGCCTAGCAGCAGAGTTTGGTTTGAAAGAAAAGCAATTCGGCTTTTTTCTGGCGGCGGCTGGCGTAGGTATGGTATTCGGTGCGGCGATTCTAGGTCATTGGGGCGATCGCTTGCACCACAAGCCTCTACCTTTGTACGGATTTTTGATGATGGCGTTTGTCTTGGGCATATTTACATTTACACACAGTCTATTCCTTGCCTTAGGATTGTCTGTGTTGCTGGGGGTTGGGGCTGGTTTTATCGGCGTACCGATGCAAACCCTAATTCAACAGCAAACTCCACCGGAAATGCACGGTAAGGTATTCGGCTTTCAAAACCACGCGATTAATATTGCCCTCTCCGCACCTCTATTAATTACCGAAAGACTAACCATTGCCTTTGGCTTACGCAGCGTTCTGATTGGGATGAGCGTCGCCGTCACCGCGATCGGGATCTGGGCGTGGCAAAATACTCGTAGAGTTTTGAAAGATGCTATTTAAATAGGGAGCAGGGAGCAGGGAAATAAGTCATGAAAACTTTGAGTGCGATCGCTAAATAAGAAAAGATGTCGATCTGCTGCTAAAGGATGAGGACTCACTCTCTAAAACAGAGTTTATTAGTAAACAGTGAGCGATCGCGCTCTGTCTTCTTACCGACTCCCAACTCCCGCATAGATAAAACTTATCCTATGGTTCAGCGCTTTTTATTTATGTCATGAGATCCTCAACATTAGATCCTAGAGTAAATTTAATAATTAATCAGCAATTTAAAATACAAAATATAAATACAGGTATACCCCTAGTTAACTAAGTACTGCGTGAGGTTTCCCGTGCGAGCATCTCGTACCCACAGTGTTTCCATCAAAAACGGTCATCTGAATTCATCGGCAATTTCTACTACGCCTCTAGTTACGCCCAAACGGGCGACTGGGGCTTATGCTCTGATTGACAGTCTCAAGCGTCACGGAGTCGAACATATTTTTGGCTATCCTGGCGGAGCAATTTTACCAATTTACGATGAGCTATATCGGGCGGAGGCTGCTGGTGGGATTCAACATATTTTAGTCAGACACGAACAAGGCGCAGCTCATGCGGCTGATGGCTATGCCCGTGCTACTGGTAAAGTAGGCGTGTGTTTTGGCACTTCTGGACCTGGGGCAACTAACCTAGTGACAGGAATTGCGACAGCCCATATGGACTCGATTCCGATGGTGATTGTAACGGGACAAGTTTCCCGCGCCGCAATTGGCACGGATGGGTTTCAGGAAACTGATATTTATGGTATTACCCTGCCAATCGTCAAACATTCCTACGTGGTGCGCGATCCCGCCGATATGGCGCGGATTGTGGCGGAAGCTTTCTACATTGCTAGTACGGGTAGACCAGGACCAGTGTTGGTTGACGTGCCGAAAGATGTGGGGCTAGAAGAATTTGACTACGTACCTGTGGAACCAGGAACGGTGAGGTTGGCTGGATATCGCCCTACAGTTAAGGGAAATCCACGCCAAATCGTGCAAGCAGTGCAGTTGATCCGGCAGAGCCAGCGCCCATTACTATATGTGGGAGGAGGTGCGATCGCATCTGGCGCACATGCAGAAGTTCAGCAACTAGCAGAAATGTTCCAAATCCCCGTCACCACAACATTGATGGGCAAAGGAATTTTTGACGAACACAATTCCTTGGCTGTGGGAATGTTGGGAATGCACGGTACGGCATACGCTAACTTTGCCGTGAGCGAGTGCGATTTATTGATTGCTGTCGGGGCAAGATTTGACGATCGCGTGACTGGTAAATTAGACGAGTTTGCTTCCCGCGCTAAAGTCATCCACATCGATATCGATCCGGCGGAAGTTGGCAAAAACCGCGCTCCAGAAGTGCCAATTGTCGGCGACGTGCGGACAGTTTTAGTCGAGTTGCTGCGGCGATGTCAAGAAACAGGGGGATGTCAAAATCCTAACCAAACTCAAGCATGGCGCAAGCGAATCGAGAGTTGGAAAGAAGATTATCCTCTAATCGTGCCACGTCATGCCGATCGCCTTTCACCCCAAGAGGTGATTGTAGAACTGAGCCAGCAAGCACCGAATGCTTACTACACTACCGATGTCGGACAGCATCAAATGTGGTCGGCGCAATTTTTGAAAAATGGTCCCCGCCGCTGGATCTCCAGTGCTGGCTTGGGAACGATGGGCTTTGGAATGCCTGCGGCTATGGGTGCAAAGGTGGCATTGCCAGATGAAGAGGTGATTTGCATCAGCGGTGATGCAAGTTTCCAAATGAATTTACAAGAACTGGGAACCCTTGCACAGTTTGGCATTAATGTCAAGACCGTAATTGTCAATAACGGTTGGCAGGGAATGGTACGTCAGTGGCAACAAGCATTCTATGGAGAGCGTTATTCTTCCTCGAATATGGAACCTTCAATGCCAGATTTCGAGCTGCTGGCTAAAGCCTACGGCATCAAAGGAATGGTAGTTTCTACGCGAGAGGAATTAGCAGATGCGATCGTCCAAATGCTAGCTCACGATGGTCCCGTCTTGATGGACGTGCATGTCAATCGCGAAGAGAACTGCTACCCAATGGTTCCTCCTGGTAAGAGTAACGCTCAAATGGTGGGTTTACCAAAGCAACCTAAAGCTGAAAAAGCTGTAGAGGTCGTCCATTGCAGCAATTGCGGCACACAAAATCTCTCGCGCAATAACTTCTGTCCTGAGTGTGGCACGAAGATTTAAGTTGGTAAGGGGAATGAGTAATGGGTAGTTGCTAGTTGCAATTGCCCATTACCAAAAAGTAATTTCAGCTTGCAATTGGCACATTTTTAAATGCACCTGTATCTGGGATAAACAGATCGATCGCCGTCACACCTTCCGGTATTCTCAACCACACGTAAGCGTCTGATGATGCATTTCTGCGCACAAAGTACAAATTAACGCTGCCTGACGATCGCTTATAGTCTACTGGTTCGTAAGTTTCACTAGTATCGGGATTGCGGGCTTTCGTACCTGCTACATTAATTGCATCGTTAGGACTGACTTCAGATGCGAGACGACGAACGCGCATTTGTACGTTGACCACATCGCGGGTTTTTGCGTCTGGATCTGTGATTCGCTTGACAGATAATAACTCTAATTTCGCTTTATTGCCAATAGCAGATTGGACAAATTGCCCTGGTTGAATACCACTTGCAGTAGCGGGTGTAGTTGCTGCGGTATCCGGTGCAGCAGACGACACTGGTGCTGTTGTCTCCAGTTGAGCGTTTCCTGATGTACCAGTGCTAGCGTTATTGTTAACAGCAGCGATTTTTTCTTGCAGCATAAATACCTGATAGGCAGTGAAGCCACTAAAACCCAATGCCAAAATTGAGAGTATAACAGCTATACCAGATAAAAAATTACTCATAGTCTATCGTTGTCAATCTTTGTGCTAGTGCTGACATAAAATGCGATCGCCCATTATGCCCCACAAGTAGAGTTGTTAGTAGTGCGATCGCAGCTAATAAATATAGTAAAAACCTGGTTTATGCTTCACGACTCCCGACTCCCGACTCCCAACTCCCGCTAATTGTGACTAATCGGCACATTTCTAAACGTTCCCGTCTCTGGGATAAAAAGATCGAGAGTGTTAACCCCCTCTGGTACTTGTAGCCAAACATAAGCATCCGTGTAAGTTTGCGGACGCAGATAAAATAGAAATACTGGATTAGTGGCTCGATTTAGAAAGTCAAAGGCTCTGTAAGTCTCGCTAGTTTCGGGGTTACGGGCTGTAGTGGCGCTGACGGTAATTACATCCTGAAAATTTGGCTGTTTTGCACCTAGCCGCCAAATCCGCATTTTGACATTCACAACATTGCGAGTTGCCAATTCGGGGTTATTCAAGCGTTGTGCTGAAATGACTTGGACTTGCGCTTTATTATCCAAAGCTTTACGAATCAAGCCGTTTGGTTG
>NZ_JBOFLP010000273.1:0-12473 GCF_051657925.1 Chroococcidiopsis sp. | reverse complement strand
GCTTAATCCCCGATAGGCATCTAAGCGACGAGGGCAACACCATCGGGTTAGGAGCAGGTCAATGGCAGTCGGATTGTGGAAAGGTTAAGGACTCCAACCATATTTAACTCGGAGTAAGGCAAAGTCTAGGAATTACATCAGCAAGGAAGAGAGCAGGCAGATAGCGTTGGAGCTGGAGATATTGACTGCTAAGTTGTGTCAGATTTGTACTGACGTTAATCATGCATCAGCAGACCAGGCAGTGGATTATCTTACACTCGCCCAAAACGAAGTGCTGAAGTTGCAGCGAGAAGACCGCGTAAGAGATTTGTATCGTAAAAACCTGTGGCAGTCAGCGCCAGAAGACTATGACTGGCTAGCACATGAATTTAAACACGCATGGGAATAGGAGGTACGAGTCGTGTTGGAGATTTACCTATTCGTAATAATCTTCAGCTTCTATTGCTGGCTATTCTGCCCTGTCACTACAAAAGAATATCCGCAGGGCTGGGACGTGATAGAGCCAGACACGAGCTGGCATGGATGGTGCTGTCCGCTACCAGTCAGCACGCCCTACTGGAATAAAGTTGACGAACTGCTGAGGAAGAATATCCGGCAGCTTAAGAAATTAGCTAGCGAAAGACACATTCATGGTTACGGCAACATGACCAAGAACCAATTAATAGAAGCGCTGGCAGGTTAAAGGTTTGTGGTGTGAGGATTGGTTGTGTTCCTTTGCAATCAGTCCCATACGAAGGACGCTTTAATCTACCTTTTTAAGTTTTGTGTCGTTTTCTGAGTTGAAGCATACTCATAACTCATACTCAAAGCTACAGATATTGGTGTCAGGTCGCAATTTTAGCCCCGTCATCTGACAAAAACTCCGCGCTAATAACTCTGCTTGGTTGAAACCGCGATCCCTTAACTTGGTTGCGTGCAGTGGAATTGGAATGACAATTGGCTGCCTGGAAGTCGATGGGAGATTTAACCAAGCATCAGCCAGCCAGAACCCCAACGGTTGAGCGATTTGAGATTTTTTCTCGTACTTTAGAGCCGCGATCGCCCGTTTGAGCGCTCCTCCATAGATTCCCCAAGCAAATACTGGTATTTCTGTTGTAGAACGGACATGGCGATCGCCCAGTTGGCAGCATTGTAGTTGTCTAGTGCAATCAATACAAAATACCTTCCCAGTCGGACGCTGGCATAAAGGGCATTTTGACTTGAGAAATATGCTAATTACATCAGTCCACATGAGGGAGCAGGGAGTCGGGAGCAGGGAGCAGGGAACAGAGAAGCAGAGGAGACTAGGAGCAGAGGAGCAATTCTAGCCACTAGCCACTAGCCACTAGTCACTCTCTACATAACTGTTCGCTGTTTTAACAAACGATGCAGATATTGCAAAATGCCGATCGTGAATCCTGTACTCGCAGCTAAAAACAACCAATATCTATCTGCCATTTGGGGCGATCGATCTAATACCCAAGTTCCTAAAGGAGGACCGATGATGTAGCCGAGCGAACCACACAGGGAGTTGATCGCAAAATAAACGCTGCGTTGCGAGCGGGGAGCTAAACTGTTTACGATCGATACCGCAGCAGGAGTTAGGGATACAGCAGCGATCGCAAAAATTTCTGTTGCTAAGATCGCCCAGCCGAGGCGAACCGATGGAGCAATACCTGTTACCCAAATGACAACAAAACCTAATGCCCACATCAAGGTAGAAAAGATCATTGCATGAGGGGGACTCCAGCGCTTCAAGGCGCGGGTAATTGGCAATTGACAAACAATCGCCAAAAGAACGTGCCAACCAAATAGGATGCTAATTGTGGTGACTGAAAATCCTTGCTCGATCGCACTATCTGCGACGGCGAAGTTTTTCCAGTATAGGGGTAGTACGGCTTGAAATTGCGAGGCATATACGACCGCCATCGTGTTGGCGATCGCGTAGACCAAAAGACAGCGATCGCTCAATGCTGCTGACCAATTGCCTGTAATTCGAGAACTCGATTTCTGCGGTTGGTAAGTTTCTGCAACTTTTGTATAGATCAGCATGAAGAAAACAACAAATCCTACAGCGTTGCACAAAAACAACGCTCTATATGCACCCGTTAAACCGACTATCTCCCCACCTAGAAGAATTCCTACACCTAAACCTACATAGTCCATGACGCGCATCACGGCAAAAGTATCTTGGCATTGTGAGGGAGAAATTAAATCGGTAATGACAGTATCAATAGTGGGCCAGTACAAACCCTGTCCAAACCCCAACAGCAAGTTCCCGATAACTAAGAGCGTAAAGCTATTGGTTGCTGCTAAGATGGCTGCGGCGATCGCGCTTAACGTGGCGGAAAGCAATAGAGTTCGACGGCGACCGCATACGGACGAATCACATAAAGAACTTGCTACCAAACGACCTAATATGCCTGCCACTGATGCGCCTCCTAAAGCTAAACCAACACTAGTGGCAGAAAATCCTAACTGATTGACAAAAAATATAGTTGTATAAAATAAGGTAAAACCGATACCTAGTTGGGAAATACAACGACCAATTCCCAGTATCCAAACTTGTGAATTAAGCTGTGGCAACCAGGAAGTAAATTGATACTTAATTATAAACTTCATGTCTGACGAAAAACAGCAAAGCTGCGGACAGGTAAACAAATACCTACCGATCTAGGCATGAAAAATTTTTGCATTTGTCTTTCACAAATACATCAATCGGCTGCGATCGCAGCTTCTTCAAGACTTGATTGGAAGGCAATTAATTTTATTCTTCCAAATTAACTTTTGCCTTGCGTATTTCCCCTGATTGTCATTATCTGTTATCAGTTATTAGGGAGCAGGGAGTAGGGAGCAGAGAGCAGGGAACGGGGAACAGGAGTTAGGAGTCGTAGGGGCGGGTTTAGCATAGAGTCTAACAACCACCGCTAAAAATCTGCACCCAAAACCCGCCCGTACAGGAGTCAGGAGTAATTGTGAAAAAGCGCAAATTAAAATTTGCAATTTGCGCTCATATAGCTTGCTTCCCCGCAGGGGTAGTGTAGCGTAACGCTTCGCTTCGCCTACGGCTGACACGCAGTGTAGCGAAGCGTTTAGCGTTTAGCGTTTATTCTGAATGAATTGTCCCCCCTGCTCCCTGCTCCCTAATAAGCGGCGTAAATACTGTAAAATTCCCACGACGATCGCCACGCTAAGGGCTGAACCTAACCAAAAACTATCTGCGATCGCGGCTGACTGGTCTAATGCCCAACCACCCAAGGGTGGTCCGATGAAATACCCGCCCGCCCAGCATAGAGAGTTGATGGAAAAGTAGATACCAATTTGAGCTGGAGGTGCGAGGTCGGTAATCAATGCGGAAGCAGAGGGAGTGTAAGCAACAGTGGCGATTGCTAGTAGACTTAAAGCTAAAATTGCCCAAGCGATTTGACCACTGGCAACTGTTCCGGTTATCCAAATACAGAAAAAGCCTAAAGTCCACATCAAGGCAGAGATTGTTAAAGCTTGAGGATGAGTAAAACGTTTTAAAGCGCGTGCCACAGGTAACTGAGTCACGATCGCCATAGCCATGTGCCAGCCGAATAAAATGCTGATTGTGGTTTCAGTAAATCCTTGACCTCTACTCCCATCTGGAACAAAATTTTTCAGATAAAGGGGTAGCGTGCTGTGTAGCTGGGCGATGTAAGTTGTAAAAATAACATTGACAATCGCAAATACTAACAGACTGCGATCGCTCAAGGCTATTTGCCAACTCCCAGGCGCAAACGCTCCAGTTTGATTTTCCTGCGGTCGAGTTTCGGCGACCGCAAAATAGACAACGGCTAAGAAAATTAGAAACGATAACCCATCTAAAATAAATAGCGCTCGATAAGCTCCTGTCGTCCCAATCAAAACTCCACCAAATACAATTCCCATCCCTAAACCGAGATTGTCGGCTAAGCGAGTCACGGCGTAAGCTTCGCGGCGTTGGTCGGTGGATGTTACATCGGCAACAACAGCTTCAGTTGCGGGCCAATACAAGCCTTGTCCCAGTCCCAGTAGTAAGTTACCGATAACTAAAGTGGTGAAATCTGGAGTAATGGCGAGGACAAAACAGGCGATCGCGGCGATCGCTGCTGATATTAGGAGAGTGCGACGACGACCCCAAAACTGCGAATCTGAAAAGGCTCCCCCCAAAATTCGTCCCACAACTCCAGAAATAGAAGCACTACCCAACGCCCAACCGACAGCAGTGGCAGATAAGCCGACTTGGTTAACGAAAAAAATTGGAGCGTAAAACAGGGTAAACCCCGTACCTACATTTGATAGGAAGCGACCGCTTGCCAAAATCCAAACTTGAGAGTTCAGCGACGGCAACAGAGACGAAAAGTTGTTTTTCTGAAAAAAATTCATTGAAGCTTTAAGTATTGATACGTCATATTAAAGTAAATTTTGTAACATCCGGGGAACTATAAATACAGAAGATTCATAGTTGTCTACTCGCAGCACAAATTCAGCTTACTTACTATTAGCGTCATATCTATGCAGAGACTTTTTGTATTACTAGGAGTAGTAATTGTATTTGCACTCATATTCGGATTAATGTTTGCTTATTATCGTTCTCAACAATCTCGCCGCCGACTCAGGTGGGTGCAGCCAAGAAAGCATGGCAAAAGCAAAACCACCCCATTTTCATCGCCTCGCCGCCAAAAACCATATGATAGCGAAGGAAGTGGAGATAGCGATAGTGCCATTAGGATAGAACAGGTTTCCCGTCCGCTACAAAAAAAACTCTTGCTACTGTTACATGGCGATCGCCAAGCCGCAAATAGACTCCTCAGTGCAGCGAAAGACCGGAATCCTGGTAGAACTATTCAGTGGTATGCCGAGAAAGTTCTGTTCGATTTACAACGCGATTATGGCAAATATTAAATAAGTCAAAAGCTAAAAGTTAAAAGTTAAAAATGAAGAGTTAAGAGTTATTTATTCTCCTCTGCTTCCTTGTCTCTCTTGTCTCCCTTGTCCCTTCTATTTTCTACTCTCAGTCTTTTACGCTAATCTTCGTCGTCTAATTCTTCAACCTTTTCCCCTGGTCTATAATCAGAGCATTTCAGTGCTTCTTCTGTTAAAACTGCACCAGGATTGACAGCACACTTGAGATAAGGATTGTTGGTAAAATATTGACAGTTTCGACAGGGTACTTTTTGAAAGCGCTTGATTGTAAACAAGAGTTCATCTCGCGCCGCAACTCCAATTTTAGATAGCATTAAAAACAAAATTGTCCAGCCCATAATAAAGCCAATCGGACCTAAAAGCATGAGCAGATCGGAAGTATTAAACTGAGGCGATTTTGTGTCATTTACAGTTTGTTCGCTCAGCTTTACTTCTCGTACAATTTGTGTTTGCGCTACGTGCTGTTTTAAAAAATCAGCCTTATTATACATAATTTCTTTCCTCGATCGGCATTCAAAAATACTGTCTTCTTTAGTAGCAAGACCACGGATACTATATTTACAGGTATAGCGAATAATAGAGTTCAGTATCTCTACTGAGAGTTTTGCTTGTCTATTTGTTCGATCTATCTAAAGAAGTATATTTTCGGAGGTAGGGGCAATTCTTTTGATTCTTAATTGCTGGCTCTTGCTTTTTTCTTGTCAACTAATTTTATGACGCTAGCAAATTCTTTATTTTGGCGATCGCTAGATTTTATTAACTGGACTGCATTAATTTTTACTCAATATATCCAGCAAATACAAATATATAGTTGTGTTTGTGCGATCGACAGTAACAAAAAATACTGACTTAACTAACTAACTAAAGACAGATAGCTCATCTTCTATGTTACAAAAGCTCGACAATATCGACAACATCAAGATTAATTAAATCGTTTAACTTAAATTAAACAAATTATATTTTTGTAAATTCTAAAAAGGTTTTTGTATAGCGATCGCATCCAATCTGCTATTAACTTGTACTGCGCGTGGCGGTTAATGCTACTCTACGAAAAAGTACCCCGACGCTATACTGTGTCATCTATTTCAAGACTGTTGATAGCAAGCGATAGAAGTAACTCACGATAAGTACAAATACAGATGGGAGTAGGAAATTAGCAACTTTTCTCCTATTTCTGACAGGCTCGTGTAAAAATCGCATGACGATCGATGATACGCTAAAGAATTGCAGAAAGATTACAAGGCGCATTCGATGGTTGTTGCAACCCAGGTTCCCCACTTGCTACGGGCTGCTCGTGGAGAAGAAGTAGACCGCCCGCCAGTATGGATGATGCGGCAGGCAGGTCGCTATATGAAAGCGTATCGAGATTTACGCGAGAAATACCCGTCATTTCGGGAGCGTTCTGAAATTCCCGAAGTAGCGATTGAAGTCTCTTTGCAACCCTGGAGAGCTTTTCAACCAGATGGCGTAATTTTATTTTCCGATATTGTCACGCCGTTGCCTGGTTTGGGAATTGACATGGACATTGCGGAAGGCAAGGGACCAATTATTCACTCGCCAATTCGGACTCAAGAGCAAATTGCCTCTTTGCGTCAGTTAGAACCAGCAGAATCCTTACCTTTTATTAAAGAAATCTTACAAGCACTCCGAGCCGAAGTCGGGAATAAAGCTACAGTTTTAGGCTTTGTCGGTGCGCCGTGGACGCTTGCAGCTTATGCAGTTGAAGGAAAAGGTTCTAAAACCTATTCCATTATTAAGGGGATGGCATTTTCTAACCCGACGGTATTGCACCAGCTACTAGAAAAACTAGCAGATGCGATCGCGGTTTACGCTCGCTACCAAATTGACTGCGGCGCTCAAGTCGTACAAATGTTCGATTCTTGGGCGGGTCAACTTTCACCTCAAGATTACGAAACTTTCGCTTTACCCTATCAACAGCGAGTATTTCAACAAGTTAAACAAACCCATCCCGATACACCCCTGATTCTTTTGGTAGCTGAAAGTGCAGGTTTATTAGAAAGAATGGCGCGTAGTGGTGCAGATTTAATCAGCGTAGACTGGACTGTAGATATGGCAGACGCACGGGCGAGACTGGGGAATCAAATTGGCGTGCAAGGAAATCTCGATCCTGGCGTGTTATTTGGTTCTCAAGAATTTATTCGCGATCGCATTTACGATACGGTGAAAAAGGCAGGTACGAGAGGGCATATTCTCAATCTGGGTCATGGAGTCTTACCCGACACTCCAGAAGAGAACGTCAGATTCTTCTTTGAAACTGCTAAGCAGATTAGATACTAGGAGCGAGGAGCGAGGAGCGAGGAGTGAGGGAATTAGAGTTTTGCCTTTAGAGATTTCTGTAAGCCTCGAAGCATTCGACTGATTGAGTCAGTTTTGCTAAGGGCTAACTCTAAATCTTCTGCTTCTATGTACAATAACCTTTGTGCCAGCATTAACTGCGTCTCTAATTCAGCTAAGGAACCTAGAGCAATTGAAAGAGATTGTAGGTATTCTTTTGTAGATTCTCTTGTATGCCCTTCCGCTATGTTAGAAGGAATAGATACTGCTGCACGCTGAACTTGACTAGACAACCCGTAAACTTCATGTTTGGGAAATTTCTGCGTTATCCGATAAACCTCAAAAACTAAATTCATTTCAGCTTGCCAAACTTTTAAATCGCGATAACTATTGATTTGCATTTCATGATTTCTCTATCTACTTATGTATAAAGTATTCCCATTTTCCCATCACTCCTCACTCCTCACTCCTCACTCCTCGCTATGCGGATACTAATCACTGGCGCTAGCGGTTGTATCGGTCACTATATTTCTGAGATTTTGATTCAAGAAACTGACTATGAGCTATATTTACTAGTTAGGAATCCTCAGAAATTACAAATAGATATTACTACTCGCCCTGGTGTAAAAGTATTACAGGGCGATTTAGCTAATATCAAACAGTTTGCCGATTTACTGAAAACAATTGATATTGCTGTATTAGTAGCTACTGTTTGGGGTGGCGAAGATACTTTTGAAATTAACGTTAATAAAACAATTCAACTATTAAATTTACTCGATCCAGAAAAATGTCAGCAGGTCATTTACTTTTCTACAGCTAGCGTTTTGGATCGTCAAAATAACTTGTTAAAAGAAGCAGGAACACTTGGCATAGATTATATTCGTTCTAAATACGAAACTTTAAGTAGATTACCAGAATTAGCGATCGCCCCTAAAATTACCGTTCTATTTCCTACCTTAGTTCTAGGGGGTGACGCTCAGAAACCTTACTCTCACTTGAGTGCTGGCTTACCCGATGTTACCAAGTGGATTAACATCGCCCGTTTTTTCAAAACAGAAGGCAGCTTCCATTTTATTCACGGACGAGATGTTGCCCAAGTCGTCAAATATTTAATTTCTTCTGAGGATTTAAACTTATCTTCTTTCCCGACTCCCGACTCCCGACTCTCGACTCCCTATGTCTTAGGACAAAAACTAATAACTGCTAACCAAGTTATTGAAGAAATTTGTAGATATCTAAATAAAAAGATTTATTTTCGCATTCCTCTGTATTCATCTTTGACCAATTTGTTTATAGTTTTATTCCGCATTCAAATGGCAGAATGGGATAGATTTTGCTTGCAATATCGCTATTTTACTTATAAAAATATTGTCAATCCTAGCAGCTTTGGCTTACCTAATTATTGTCCTACCCTCAGCGATGCTTTAAGAATTCATGGGGTTCGGAGTAAAAATCTAGATGTTTAGATAGTAATTTATCAAAACCTTCTCATGCGATTTACCTGTTGCACTAACAAAGTAAACTCGATAGAACTCTTTTGAAAACTTTTACAGAGGCTTAAATCTTTATTTCAATCGTTAAAATAACAGAGGTTCACAAGCATCGAGGGTTTATCTTGAAATTTTTTTTATTTGTCGGTGGCGTGCTGCTAATTCTTTTTGGTTATTTTGGTTTAAACTATTCTGGCTTCTGTTTTGCAGAAATGCGTTACCTCAGTAACGAAGAAAAAATTCGAGCAGTATTTGATTACCAAAATAGCCGAAATAGATTACCTTTGGATAATCTCCCAGATCCCAAGCATATCAAGTATAAAAGCTTCGATGAACATATAGCATTGTATCCAGAATGCTGTTCCGTCAATCCTGGCAGTCCTTATGAAGTTCCTCCTACAAATTTTCTGGATCGCATTTTTGGATATGATTCGGGCGATGTTGTAGTTATTAATTTTCAAGTACGTTATTTAGATGAAAATGGTTCGCTCAAAACAGTATCAAATCGTTTTGATAATTACTTGCAAAACTGTGGTAAACCTCAATGATAATTTTCTCGGACATGAAACCAAAGTATCGGAGCCTGTAGAGTGTATTAATTAACGCACCCTACAAAATTATGCGTACGGTAAAATGTGCAGCATATCCATATTTGTTTTTCGCTCCTAACTTCCGACTGCTGTACGGGCGGGTTTAACCGCAAAACTATTTATTCTAGTATAGGGATCTTTAAAAACCCGCCCCTACGAGGACTGACTTCACTATGACTACTCCCAGTACCCTTGCACCTGGCAACCTGCGGCGAGTCCACCACATTGCCTTAAATGTTAAAGACATGCAAGCATCGCGCCACTTTTACAGTCATATTCTCGGATTGCACGAACTGACAGGCGATGAAATCCCCTCTACTCTACTCGATTTGGTAGCACAAGGTAAAGTTGCTAACTTTGTCACCCCAGATGGTACGGTGTTGGATTTATTCTGGGAACCGGAGTTAACACCACCAGATCCCGATCCCGAACGTAGTTTTACCCGTGCCTATCATCTTGCCTTCGATATCGATCCGCAATTGTTCGATCGCGCCGTGGAAGTATTGAAAGATAATCAAATTGCGATCGCCCACGGTCCCGTCAGCCGCCCTACAGGTAGAGGCGTTTACTGCTACGATCCAGATGGATTTATGGTAGAAATCCGGTGCGATCCGGTATGAGCAAAAAAAACCTGAATCTGACAATTCAGACTCAGGTAGTCCTACACTTCACAACTCAGGAAAATACAACAGACACGAAAATCTCAGAAACAAAAATCTAGTTTTCAGCTCTATGCGGCATGAGTATGCATTTTTGTTTCCACAGGTAACCACTTGGAAGATAGATCTTCCATAATACCTTTGCGGCTGAAACTTTTGCTTCGATCTAAATGTACCACTAATGTTGGCAAATAAATGTCATCAATTATCTGATGTCCGTAACCGATGACAACACCAGTTAGATCTGTTTGCTTGTGTTGCACGAAATCCCCAATCCTTAACATGGTATTTCTCCTTGTGCAGTTTGCTATCCAACGTTTACTATTGCTAAGCTGCGATCGCTCTACTCGTCTCAACCGTGGCTGAATTCAATCTGGTGTACAAATGTCCTAATTCGATCGCTACACCTTGCCAGCTAAAATGATTTTCTACCCGTTGCCGACCTCGTTCCCCTAACTGTCTTGCCCAGCTAGGATTGGCTAAGATGCGATCGATTGCCTGGGCAAAAGCAACATCATCTTTAGCAGGTGCGAGTAATCCCGTCTTTTCTGGAACTACGGTAAATTGCAATCCGCCGACATCGCTAGCAACCACGGGAATTCGGCTTGCCATCGCTTCAATTGCCACCAAACCGAAGGGTTCGTAGTGACTGGGGACGACACTAACATCGGCAGCAGCGTAGTAGACTGGCAAAATCCGATCGTCCAAGCGACCTGGAAAAACAGTTATCGCATCTAGACCTAATTCTCCAACAATTCCTTCAATGCGAGCGCGTTCTCTGCCATCACAGCGAGCGGGTTGGCTGCCACCACCGATAATTAATTTCAAGTTAGTCTGACCTGCTGCGTGCAATCTTGCCACCGATCGCACTAAGGTTTCAATCCCTTTGCGTTTGTCAAATCGACCGACATACAACACGACTTTTTCATTTGCTGCAACTCCTAACTGCTGTCGCGCTGCTTCGCGTTCGATTGCCCCAAATCTGTTTACATCTGTACCGCAGGGGATAATATCAATTTGTCCTTTAGTTGAAACAAGCGATCGCATGTGTTCTTGTTCTTGAGGACTGGTAGCTACTATCCGTTCCGCTGTTTCCAAGCAAGCTTTTTCTACTGCTAAACGTTTGGTTGCGATCGCTGGAATCTCGTCAATATTTCCATACTTAACCGCACCCAACGAGTGATATGTGTGGATCTGACTCAAAGATTGCAGTTGCTTCAATCGCATCCCCACCCAAGCAGACAGCCAGTAGTTAGTATGAACGAGCGAGTAACGCAATCCATGTTGCTGTTGAAAAACCTGGAAAGCTTTGACGTACTCCGGTAAATAACCGAATAGTTCGTCTCGTCCAATAAATTCTGGCGCTCCCGCTTGTAGGCGAATTGTGCGACAATTAAAACTGTGTTGCACGATCGCCGCTTGTTCTTTACTGCTACGGCGAGTAAACATATCAACTGTCCATCCCTGTTGAGCTAGGGCAAGACCGACTTGCCGCACGTAAACGTTTTGACCTCCAGCCTCTTCTTGCCCAATCTCAATCGCTGGATCGCCATCAACAGAAATTAAAGCAATGCGATTCTGTCTTTCTAACATTGTTGGTTTACTTCTCCTTGTGGCTAGCTTCCCTGCTTCTGGCTACCATAGGAAAAGCTTCCTCAGCGCCAAGTACAGGTAAAACGTAGCGGGTTTAAACCAGCCAAGGACACTGAATGCGATCTAGAAAATCTTCGATCTTTACAGTCTCCTCTCAATGCCGACGAAGTTAGCTGACGGGCTAGGACTGAGAGATGTCCCTCTCTGTTTATCTCAGAGATAAGCCCCAGAATTCGGTTCCTCCGCTCCAATTATTATTGGATTAGGCTGACTTATTTAATCTGGTTAATTACATCCTAAACCACACTCCCTACGTTCTGTCAATTAAAGTTACAAACTGTGAAGTAAGTTTGGCTAGATTGTTAATTAATGTAAAGTCAATCTATCTGTAAAAAAGCCAAAATATTACGGTATTCCTAGCAATTAATGCTAGTTTTGTTATTAGTAGACGATTAACTTATTGACTGGTGAGTAGTAAGTAGTGGCGATACAGATCGCTAATGTAACCACAAATGACCAATGACGAATGACCAATGACTAATCATGCTTGCTGCGGTCCTGGCTATGCATCTCCCCAAGCGGCGATGCAAGCAGAAAGAGAAAAAACATTATATGCGATCGCCCTTTATACGGGTACGGGAATTGAAGCACCAGATTATTTAGCGACGATTGATGTCGATCCTGACTCTCCGACATATTCTCAGGTAATTCATCGCTTACCCATGCCTTATTTAGGCGATGAGTTACATCATTTTGGTTGGAATGCATGTAGTTCGTGTCACGGTGACGCGAGTAAATCTCGTCGCTTTATGGTCGTACCTGGACAGCGATCGAGCCGGATTTATATTGTAGATACAAAAGAAACGCGATCGCCTCAAATTTATAAAGTTATCGAACCAGAAGAAATCAAAGCGAAAACAAATTTAACAGCACCCCAT
>NZ_JBOFLP010000272.1:0-6367 GCF_051657925.1 Chroococcidiopsis sp. | reverse complement strand
ACAGGATATTATTGCTCAAGATAACAAAGCAATGACTCTCAACCATGAAAGAGCATTCAATCGGTCTACTGGCAGAGTTTATGAAGTGCCAATCGTCCACTACATTGTTGTCCAAAATGGCAAAATTGCTAAATTCAATGGCTTTATGGAAACGGGTCCATTAATTGCAGCTTTTCTCGATCGCGATATTTAATCGGCAACACGTTTGGGAAGTCTTCCGATCGTAGCTGTAATACTTAATCTAGCTGCCATCTTCAAAATCTTTTTTTGCTTGTCTCAGGAGATCGATATGAATACAAGAGAGATAGTGAACAAATACTTTGAGACTGTTAACGCTGGTGATTGGGAAACGTGGCTAACTCTATTCGATAACAATGTGGTGATGGATGAGCAACTAGCAGGTCGAATCGAAGGTGTCGAGAAGCTGAGAGGAGGAATTGCTGGACTCAAAAAAGGCTACTCTAGATTTCAAAACCATCCACTGCACGTAGTTGTTGAAGGTAACAAAGCTAGCGTTGTGTGGCATATCGAAGCAGCCAATGCCAGTGGCGTACCAATTGATGCCAAGGGTACAAACTATTTTCAGATTGAAAACGGAAAGATTACCTATATGGCGAACTTTCATGACACTGTTCCTTTTAATCCTTTTGTCAAGCAACAGCTAGGCTAAGTACTTTAAATTGAATAGAAAAAGTTAGTGTTAATGAGGTTTTGGACGAGCAGATTTTACATTTTGGAGTCAAAACGTACATCCAAGGTCGTTCTCCAAGCATGATTATTGGAAGGTTAAGACCAATCGCTCTGAACGTTCAAATCATAAACATAAGCTTTTTCTTATTCAAAAATTGTGGTTCGAGATATTAAATCAGCAAGATTTACAGACAGTAACCGCACCTTATTTTTATCTCGAAGTGTAAATTAAATTGAACAAGTATAACTCAAAAATGCGGAGAGAAAATTGATGGCTTGGCTCACCTTTTCTCAGATAGCAATCACTTGCAAAGACCCGCTCGTAACCGAGCTATTCTACACTAAAAACTTCGGCTTTAAGCGAGCTAGAGTGGCAAAACTTCCTGATGGAGATCAAATTGTCTTTATCAAGATGGCTGATAGTGAATTCTACCTTGAACTGTTTAGGGCTAAAGAGGAATTTCCTCTAGCTTCTCCTATCAATGATGGACCTCAGTATCCTGGCTTGCGCCACCTTGCTTTTAAAGTTGATAATGTGGATGCTAAGTTGGCTGAGATAGGCAACGATGCCAAGATTACTCTCGGACCACTGAATTTTGATGACTATATCCCTGGATGGCGTACAGTTTGGATAGCCGATCCAGATGGCAGGATTGTAGAAATTAGTCAAGGATTTGTCGATGAGGATAATCCACTGTCTCTAGAAGCAGATTTGAACAATCTAGTTTTATCAAAGTAAAACAATTGCGATATCTTCTTTGAAATATACATCCAAATCCTATAGGTGGGCTAAATCAATGCTCTCTGTGATGTAATTTATTTGTGGAGATGTTGACAGTTAACCAATAACTTTTAAGGTGTAAAGGTAGCAATATTGCTATTTCCGTGCTATGCATCGGCTACAACCGCTACACAGCAAAGCTTTCACCAAGAAAATTAAATCACTTCAAGACGCATTTTGGACATCCGAAAAATTGGTTTGGAATTCTTTGGCTAAGCTTTTCGAGACTTGGATGGTACTTCGTCGTAACCCTACTATTTTTAGCTCATGACAGTTCATGGCACAATTTTGGAATGTTTTTCACAAGTAGTGTGAAATAGAACTAGTTTTTCTTTTTGTTTGCACAGATTACAGTGAACTCCATCAACAGCTCTTCAAGAGGCTCTCCGATGAAAACTCTCTTCACCCCTATTCATGTCGGCAACCTCACTCTGCCAAATCGCATCATCATGCCGCCTTTGACACGCAACCGCGCAGGTGTAAAAGGTATCCCAAACGAGTTGAACGCAGAATACTATGCTCAACGCGCAACCGCTGGATTGATCGTCGCGGAAGGCACCTATCCCCATCCCACAGGTCGCGCTTACACTGGGCAACCGGGAATCTACACTGATGAACAAGTCGCAGGGTGGCGGCTGGTCACGGATGCTGTGCACCAAGCAGGTGGGCGCATCTTTTTACAACTTCACCACGGCGGACGCCTGACCCATTCTTCTCTACTCCCTAATGGGGTTTTGCCCGTAGCTCCAAGCGCCGTGCGTCCCAAAGGAAAAGCGCATACCTCGTTTGGCAAAGCCGACTATGAAACACCACGAGCATTAGAACTTGCAGAAATTCCTCAAGTGGTCGAGATGTTCCGCTATGCCACAGAACGTGCGGTGGTAGCAGGATTTGATGGTGTAGAACTGCATGGAGCTAATGGCTATCTACCTCATTTATTTCTATCAAATTTGACGAATCTACGAACCGATAAATACGGTGGCAGTGTTGAAAATCGAACACGTTTCTTCCTGGAAGTGGTGAAGGCAATGGTTAGTATCAATGGTGGTAATTATGTCGGTGTGAAAGTTTCACCATGGAAGTTTTTGCCCAACGATATCGAAGAAATCGATACAGAAGCAATCTACCCCTATCTAGCAAAACAACTTTCTTTGCTGGGTTTGGCATATTTGCATGTGCAATTGCCAATCGTCACGTTTGATAATCAACCCGATGCACCGTTTGATTTGGCAAAACTGATTCGTCCAAACTTTCAAGGTGTAATGATGGTGGATGGCAGTTTAGATCGAGAAAAAGCGATCGCGCGTATAGAATCTGGCGATACCGATCTGGTTGCTTTTGGTCGTGCCTTTCTCGCTAATCCAGATTTAATTGAGCGCTTACGGATCGATGCTCCGTTAAATCAGGTGGATTACAACACTTTCTACACACCAGGAACCCAGGGCTACACAGACTATCCAACCCTACAACAACTCAATGCTGCATAAAGCATTAACTCACGATCGTTAACCGTGCCGTCTTAGAAAATGGCTATCTCCAAGCCCTCATTGTTGAATCTGAGGTAGCTTTACTTATTCTTAGCGAAGAAGAAATTCAGAAGTTGATTGTGCAAATTGTAGGAAAGATAGCAACGCTGTTTTTCTCGTACTATGTAATGGCTATCACCTTTACACACTAGAACTTACACCAAGAAAATTAGTTTACTTCAAGACGCATTTTTCATATCCAAAAAATTGTTCTGGAATCCTTTGGCTATGAACTTTTCAAGAATTAGATAGCACTTCGTTGCAGTCTCGCTATCTTTAGCCCTACTAAAGTTGTATGGAAGATGAGGTGATTTGATGCTGAGAATGACTAAACTCTCTAGACGATCGCGTCGGACATTGCTACTAATACTGCTGAGTGGTCTGGTTTGCGGGCTGGTATGGCTAATGAGCTTACTTGTTCCCACAGTTGATTTTTTGCCATTCAGCGAATCTGTGGCTAAAGAACAAAACCCAATGAAAATAGCAAGCAACGTATCTAATACTCGGGTTGAGTATGCTAATAATCAACTCAGTAATAACCTTAAACAAAACAATGTCACTGTTATAGTTAGGGGTGGAGCAACGCTCAAACAGTGATGTTCTAGATTTGTTCTTTTTATAGCGAAGTTCTGCTGAAATAAAAGGAGCCAGCACAGGTAGAGACTTATGAATGATTCTTAAACCGATTCACTGCTCAAACTGCGATGGCGTTGAAGTCATCAAACATGGAAAGATCCGCGATAGTAAACAACAATACTTCTGTCAAAATCCCAAGTGCCATCGCCACACTTTCTATTTTACTCCTATTCAGAATGACTAAAGAGCAACTATCTAAGAATTTAGCTAGAGGAATACATATCCATGGTCAATACGAAGTTGTTGATGGTTATCGCTGGAGCGGCGCTTTGCGTTTTCTCCTCAAGCTTGAATCCCGATCGCGCCAATTCGCAATTGAATGATGATAAGGAAACGTATTCAGATTCAACATCCTCTGAGCAAGGACTTCAGGATTTCTTAGTGATACCGTCGGGTACACCAGATCGTCCGGTGTATGATGTATTAGGCGGGAGGTTTACGCTTTTAGCAACTGGCAAAGAGACAGGTGGGCAGTTTTCGCTCATTGAGGTTTTGAGTCCACTAGGGGCTGGGGTTCCATTGCATATCAACGCCGATGTAGATGAGACATTCTTCATCAAAGAAGGAGAGTTGACGTTCCAATTGGAGGACAAAATTGTGATTGCGTCTGCTGGAAGCTTGGTCTACCTTCCTAGGTGCAGAGCCTTCTCATATGTCAACTCTGGAATGACAACAGCAAAGTTTTTATCTTTTATTACTCCTGGTGGAAAACTTGAGAATTTTTTCCCAGAAGCGGGACAGCTAGTAACCGAACCGTCTGCTCCGATTGCACCACCATCCCAGGATATCGTAAGAATCAACGCGATCGCTCTCAAGTACAAAATACAACTCCTATCCCCCTCTAACGCCTCAACTCCTGGTGACACAGCAGGGTATTGCCAAAGTGAACAAACGGTTCGCAACTAGTAGTGTGAAGATATCTAGGTGGCGGATGATATTTGTGTCTCCGATGTTTGGGGATGAAGAAATACTTATAAATTGGAGTACTTTGTTAATTTTTTAGTAGAAGCTAACATTTAGCTTCTACTTGACTTCGTTTGTCTCAGGAATATTGTGAGGCTGATGCTAAGAACATCAGCCTCAATCAACAACTTCAATGCAATCGCCCTCCACCATCTACATCTAAAATTGCTCCGGTAGTGAAGCCATTTTCGATCAGGAAAGAGACTGCCTGTGCAATTTCATCAGGTTTCCCAACACGCCCAACAGGTGAGTCTCCAGCTAGTTGCTTAAAGAAATCTGCTTTTTGCTCTGAGGTCATCCAATCATAAACTGGAGTGTCAACAAGACCAGGCGAGAGAATATTAATGCGCAGTGGAGCAAGCTCTTTTGCCATCGTGAATGCCATTGCTTGAATTGCACCATTTACCGCAGCTACCCCAGTTGTACCAGGAATTGCAGAGCGGCTTGTACCCCCGATGACAAATACTATCGAACCATCAGAGCGAATCTTACTTAGAGCAGCTTGAGTACATAGGAAAAAACCATAAAACTTTTGGTCGAAAGCGACTTTTAAATCTGGCAATTTCAGATCGCGAAAACTGCCCCAAGCTGTTTGTCCACTGCCGACTAACGCTAAATGATCAAAAGACCCAACTTGTTCGAAGAAAGATGCCACTGAGGAGCTATCTGTAAAATCAAGCGGAAAACCTGTACAATTTCCTGCTATTTGGGAGAGTGCTTTATCGATCGTGGCTTGAGAACGACCAGAGATGACGACGCGATATTCTTCGCGGCTTAGAGTCTGCGCGGTTGCCAGACCCATACCTGCTGTACCACCTATTACAACAACAGTTTCGCTCACGTTCAAATCTCCTCTTTTTATTTTATAAGTATGATGCACAAGTTTGATAGAATTGAGGCAACATTCTTGTGCTTATCGATCTTGTTGACAATACTTGACCTGCCTTTTTCTACTGCAAAACTTTGCATTTTCTCCACGGCAGTCACTTTCAATCGCTTATTACTGCGTCAGGGATTAGAGTAATTTGATTTAAGCAACATTTACCCAGAAATCAGCAGTAACGATTTTACCGTTCCGGTTGAATTGCGCCCAAAGTTTATATTCTCCTGGCTGAGGAAACTGAGTGATGAAATGCACTTCACTTTTGGGGACTCCTTTGAGTGCATGGGCATGAATGTAGTCAGATGCTGTGAGTAGCGAAGAACGCCTGAAGATGACTAAATGCCCCAGTTCGCCTAAATAAGGTTGAAGGTCTACAACAAGCTGGTTGCTATCAGCCTGTTGTAATTTAAGCATTAGGGTAACTTCTTGACCAGCTTTGAGAATTGATTCAGAACTAGTGAGTTCGACCTTTGTATCAGCAAAAGTCTTAATACAATCCAGTTCAATTGGCGGGGTGGGTGAACTTTCCCCAGAAATTTGTGTTCTCAGAAGGGAAACTTGTTCTGTTTGACTAGTAGGTTTGTAATCACTTAGAAGAGTATATCTACCAGGTTGAGGAAAACTAGCCGTGACCTCAAAGTGCCCATTTTGTTTGTATGTAGGATGAATATGATTGAAAAACTGAAGATCGTCACTAACAACAATCAAATGCATCAATTTTTCATGGAAGATGTCAAAACTCGGAATTGCTTTACCAGATTCGTCTCGAATATCAATCGCAAAGGAAACAGGAATATTGGGAGTAATGTCTGTTAGTGCTGCGAGTTCTGCCTGGGCGATCGCCCTTATCCCTACCATTGAGTGTCCGCTATGATTCATGCTATTCAT
>NZ_JBOFLP010000271.1:0-44843 GCF_051657925.1 Chroococcidiopsis sp. | reverse complement strand
CTTCTAAGACAGAATGACGAGGAGAAAAACATGGCAACATATTTAGTCACGGGAGCAAATCGCGGTATTGGTTACGAATTCTGTCGTCAACTCAAAGCGCGAGGGGAAAACGTCATTGCGGTCTGTCGTGCGGTTTCGGATGAATTAAAAGAATTAGGCGTACAAATCGAAGCTGGTATCGATATTACCTCAGATGCATCTGTTACCGAACTACGCGATCGCCTGCAACAAAAACAAATTGACGTGTTAATTAACAATGCGGCAATTATAAAACGGGTTGGGTTAGAAAATCTCGACTTTAATAGCATTCGAGAACAATTTGAAGTCAATGCCCTCGGTGCTTTACGAGTAACGCATACATTCTTACCCCATCTCAAAGCGGGTTCCAAAGTCGTGATGATGACTAGCCGCATGGGATCGATTGGCGATAATACTTCTGGCGGTTCCTACGGCTACCGGATGTCTAAAGCTGCATTATCGATGGCGGGTAAGTCTCTAGCACGCGATCTCAAACCGATGGGAATTGCAGTTGCTATTCTCCATCCAGGGTTAGTCCAAACCCGCATGACAAACTTTAGTGCCTCTGGCATTACCCCGGAAGAATCGGTGCAAGGATTGCTAGCCCGAATTGATGAATTGTCATTAGATAATACGGGGACTTTTTGGCACAGCAATGGCGAAGTTTTGCCTTGGTAAACTCGCTCGTGATGCCACCAATGACAAATGACTAATGACTAATGACCAAGGACTAACGACAGCAATATTGCCGATCCAATTCCAAAAACGTATGCAATAAAACATTCGTGCCTTCAGCACACTGTTCTGGCGAAGTAAATTCCGTTTCAGCATGACTGACACCCGCTTTACTCGGAACAAAAATCATCCCCATATCGGTGAAAGTGGCGAGTTCTTGAGCGTCATGGCTGGCGCGACTGGGTAGATGAGTGTAACTCAATCTCAAATCTTCGCACACTTGCGCGATCGCCTGTTGGATCTGCGGTTTTGCTAAGGCTGGCTCGTTTCGCAAACGGGGTTGTAAATCGATATAAGTCTGAGTTTCAACGGCGATCGTTTCAATCTCTGCTTGCAGTTGTGCCATCAAGTTATCGAGATGCTGGCTAGATAAATCCCGAACATCTAAGCTCATCTTCACTAACCCAG
This sequence comes from Chroococcidiopsis sp., assembly GCF_051657925.1. Lineage (NCBI taxonomy): Bacteria > Bacillati > Cyanobacteriota > Cyanophyceae > Chroococcidiopsidales > Chroococcidiopsidaceae > Chroococcidiopsis > Chroococcidiopsis sp. Next base: position 43,682 of record NZ_JBOFLP010000271.1, on the reverse strand, counting down.
GAATGACATTCGCAGCATTAGGTAAAACTTCCATCCAGCCTACTGTGGCTACCTGTTGTCCGCCTGGAGTATGCGCAATTTTATTCACTGCCAGTACAACTCTTGAGGCAGCTATCAAGGCATCTTGCCGCATTTGCATTGGTGTAGAACCCGCGTGGCTGGAGCTACCTTTAACGGTAATAATGTAGCGTCTTTGCCCGACAATTCCTTCTACAACACCGATCTGCTTGCCAAGACATTCTAAAACGGGTCCTTGCTCGACGTGCAACTCGACAAAAGCTGCTATGTCTGCGGCGGTGCGACGTGCTTCTGTAAGTCGGTTCCAATCGCCGCCAACCCGCGTCAAACAAGTTTGAATGTCTATGCCATCAACACGCGGATATGTCGCCGGATCGAGAATGACTCTACCGGACATTGCTTTACTGCCGATCATCGTCCCCTCTTCATCGGTGAAGACAATGACTTCTAGAGAGCGATTCAGTTGAATTTGCTGTTCTTGCAGGACTCTTACCACTTCCAAGCCTGCCAAGACTCCAAACGCACCATCGTAGCGTCCGCCATTCGGTACGGTATCGATATGGGAACCCGTTGCTAAGGCTGCTGCATCGGGATATTTGCCTGGATATCTACCGATAATATTACCAGCTGGATCGATCTTCACGCTCATCCCTGCGGCTTGCATCCATTGTTGCACCCGATCGCGAGCTTGCATATCCGTAGCGCTGTAGGCAATCCGCCGCACTCCTCCACCAGGCAAAGCGCCAATTTGCGCTAACTGTTCGATGCTCTGGATGAGGCGATCGCTGTTTATCGACAGTTGGGATAAAGTATCTACCATTGGCACTATCTCAGATTAGAGTATTTATTCCCAGACATTTCTGTATACAGAATACTCTAATTTTTAACTGAGATTGTTCGTTCAGGTACAAAATTGAGGAAATTCCAATGCCGATCTCCGTTTTTTCTCCTAATTCTTTCAAAATTTAAATGAGATTGCTATAGTATTGATTGTTTACCAAACAAGCGAACGAAATTTAGATTAAAAATCCTTGAATTTATTTTTAGAGAGTTCTACGTTACAAGGATTTAACAAAAATAAAAGATGTTTTTTCAGACGGATTTGATGTAAGAAATTGTCTTGTGCTATCTCTCCGGTTAGCCAAAGTCATTGCTTAATTTGCTCGGTAGGCGATAATTGATTCTTGCTCATGGCCTCTTTAACAAATACTTTTAGCCTTCAACTTTCCGCTCTACACGTCTTAATTGTGGAAGATGACCCAGTAATGCGTTTGGGTTTAGAGCATCTTTTGGAAGAATATCCTCAATTGCGAATTGTCGGTCAAGTGGAAGATGGTTATTCTGCTATTGAGGCAGCGCTTGAACTGAAGCCAGACTTGGTGATTATGGATATTGGCTTGCCAGAGCTGGATGGCATTGCGGCTACTCAGAAAATTAAAGCTAGCTTGCCAATGGTACGGGTAATGATGCTCACTTCGCATAAATCAGAACAGGAAATTATCGCAGCTCTGTCGAGCGGAGCAGATGGATATTGTGTCAAAGGCTTAGGATTAGAAAAGCTGGTAATGGCGATCGCCTGCATTCAAGATGGAGCCGCCTATCTCGATCCTCAAATTGCTCAGTGCGTCGTTAAACACTTGCAGCCTGCCGCTCGTGCTAAAGCGGCGAATCCGCTGAGTGAAAGAGAGCGTATGGTGTTAGAGCTAATTGTGGAAGGGTGCAGCAACCCTGAAATTGCATCAACGCTGCACATTAGTCTCAGCACTGTAAAAGCCCATATTCGCAGCATTATGAACAAGTTAGCAGTTGACGATCGCGTGCAAGCAGCAGTTGTGGCGCTACGATCGGGTTGGGTATAAGGGCAAGGTGAACCAAAATGTCGAGCCTTCACCCAGGCGACTAACAACGCCAATTTTGCCACCATGCGCCTCCACAATTCGCTTGCAAAGATACAGCCCTAATCCCAATCCTGGCGTGTATCTTGCCTTTGTTCCGCGGGCGTAGAGTTCAAATAAGTATTGGTATTGTTCTGGAGCAATACCGATGCCGCTATCTTGCACCACACAAAGTAGCATTGGAGTTTGAGGTTGAACGAGTTTCACGCTTTCCACTGCGTTACTCTGCCATACTCTCACTTGCCTACGGATCTGCCTAGATTCCACCACTTTCGCATCCAACGTTAACTGAATTTCATGAGGGTTGTGCTTAAGTGCATTCTCGATCAGGTTACTAAACACCCGCCAAAGCTGGTTGGCATCGGCGTTCACAATAGGCAGATCGTCCGTGATGCGATCGATCAGTTGAATGCGTTTTTTGGTTAAATTGTGGTTTAAATTAATGAGGACTGAATCTACTAAAGGCTTTAGTTGAGTCGGTTCGCAATGGAGGATAACACCTTGTGTTTCAGCAGTGTGAGCTTCGAGAAGAGAATTAATTAAGGCGAGCTGGCGATCGCTCCCTTGCAGTAACCGTTCGAGTGTCGATCGCTTGACTATCAGCGTATCGTCTTCATTTGTAGCTTTACCCAACAAGCTTTTTAACACGATTGAGCTGCCTACAACTGGAGTTTGTAAATCGTGCGACACAGAATGCAGAAATATTCGTAATTGGCGATTGGCTTCAAACTCCGATCGCTTCAAGCGTTCGTATAGGTATACCGATAGAAGACTAATTGAGCAAGCGCAAGCGAGTTGAATAATAAGTTCTCTTGAGTAAAGATCGCGGATTTTTGCATACTCAAGGGTAGCCAGACCAGTGATGGGATAAAAAATCGCATAATAGGCAATGGCTACGGCCTGATAGATGAAATGCAATCCCCATTGCACGGGAACCAGAACCGCAATAATCAGAAATAAGAGAGATGGTGGTGTTTCAGGCAGACCGACGAAAGTGAAAATAATCTGTGTAAGACTGCTCAAGGAACAGGCAAACAGCAGAAATATTGCTTCGGGATACCGTCGTCCCCAGGTGGTTTTTTGCCCGATCCAACAAGCCAATAAAATGACAATAGCGCTGACGTAGTAAACAATTGCTGCACCTCTCCATCGATCCGCGATCGATGCATCTCCATAGGTACTGAAGGCAACTGCTCTCAATCTCTCAAACTCAAACAAAACAGAATATAAACCTTCAGCCGATACGAGCGACTGCCAAAATAATGCCAGCCATATTCCTAGGCGCAATCGCTTTTGTAAAAATTGATGCCTCCAGGTCAAGTAATCCGCTGAATCTGGGTGCGATTTGAGGCGAGTCAACCAAGATTGAGCGTGCTGGCTGAACCAGTTCCATATTAATTGAATAAATTGCGACCATTGAGCTAACCAGAGCGATCGCCGCATAAATTTTTAAATTTTAGGGATATTCAACTTCATGATGCTACACCACAATATTTAGACTTGGAATTGACCGATCGGTTATACCATTTTGGATTTTGAAACTTCCAGCTATCGGTAGTTTCAGAAATTCTTGTACTGCAAACATAAAACCAAATGGGATAGATCGAGCATCGATGCAATGGCTGTCATCGAATGACCCTGACCGATTGGATGAATTTAATATTAACCGATTGGTCTTACCAATTTGACTGGGCGACCGATTTGCACGCAGTTACTCCATTCGTAGGATAAACACCAACACAAATAGCACTGAGAACAAGTCGTCCAAAATACGAAACAGGAGACTACTGCCATGGAAACAAATACAACTCAAGCGCCTACATTCCCAAAGCCAACTGGTGATTATGCTGTAGGAACCACCTCTTTATACTTTGCCGACCCAGAGCGAGAAGAAACTTTCACTGAAGATCCCAATGACAAGCGGGAGATAACGGCAAAAGTTTGGTATCCCAGCGAAAAAGTTCCAGGAGCTACAACCGCACCTTACATGAGTGAAGAATTGAGTCGTGCGCTTGCATCTGGGTTTGGAGTACCGCCGCAAGATTTTACTAAATTTATCCAATCTATTTCTACTCACAGTGTCGAGAACGCTCCAGTCGGCACAGCAGAATCCAAATATCCGGTCGTATTTTTGTCTCACGGCGGTGGCGATATGCCTGAATTTAACACCGTCAGGGCAGAAGAACTAGCCAGTCAGGGTTATATCGTCGTGGCGATTAACCATACTTACGAATCAGCCGTGAATATACTTTCTGATGGGCGAGTTGCTCCCCACTCTCCTCTACCTGATGCAGCTGACAACGTAGCTGCCAGAGCCGAAGACATCCAATTCGTCTTAGACGAACTGGAAAAATTCAATGCCGGAAGCGATCCAACAGGATTGTTTAACGGGAAATTAGATCTGAATAGACTCGGTGTGTTTGGAGTGTCTACAGGTGGTGCGACTGCCGCTGAAATTTTATCAATCGATCCTCGTTTCAAAGCAGGAGCAAACTTAGATGGCACGTTGCGGGGTGATACGCCTAACGCTAGCCTCTCTCAACCATATTTGCAGTTCAACAACGTAGCTTTTGGTACAGAAATCAGTTCTGATGAAATATCAAGAGAACTCGACGATCGAACCCTATACAATAATTTCCAAAATGAAGGATATGAAGTGACCACTAAGGGGACAACCCACTTGCACTATACCAGTGATGTCCCCTTTCTATTTCCGCTTTTGCGAGATTCTGGGATGGAGCTAGGCGCTCTAACAGAATTCTTGAATTACTTTTTCAATCCTCAAGCGGCTATTGAAACTTACGAACATGAGAACTTTGAACTAATCGATCCCAATCGAGTTACACAGATTACTAATGACTATCTCACTGCTTTTTTCGATCGCTATCTAAAAAATCGAGAAAGTCCTCTGTTTGCTGATAGTTCCTTTCCGCTTCCAGAAGCCTATCCAGAAGTTATTGCCCAATCTTATAAGGGAGAAAATCTCCTGTCTGACAAAGATGGTGATGATGAGATCTGTGGTGGGCGAGAAAATGACTCGCTCTATGGAGGTGGAGGTAATGATGTCTTAAAAGGAGGTGATGGCAGCGATGCCTTACACGGAGGTGGAGGGGATAATTCCCTATACGGTGAGAGCGGAAATGATTATTTATTTGGTCATGACGGCAACGATTCTTTACATGGAGGTGAAGCGCATGATTTTCTGCATGGGGATGGAGGCGACGATGTATTAGAAGGGGACAACGGCGACGATTCCCTAATCGGTGCTAGTGGAGATGATACGATGAGCGGCGGCAAAGGCAACGATACTCTCAGTGGTGGTGCGGGTAACGATCGCTTAAAAGACACTCAAGGCAACAACATTCTCTACGGCGACGCTGGCGATGATGAGTTGCGTGCAGGTCATGGAGATGACAAACTTGATGGCGATTCGGGTAACGATATCTTGATTGCTGGAGCAGGTGACGATCGCTTGAATGGAGGTACGGGCGACGATGTACTCCAAGGTGGCTCTGGGTTGAATAAATTTTATCTCAGTAGCGGTCAAGATACGATTCAAGACTTTCAAGATGGTCGAGATTTGTTGGGGCTACCAGTTGCGATCGATAACACTCCTCTGAGCTTCAGCGCTCTCGATCTCGTTCAGGTTGGGCAGAATACTGAAATCCGCTGGAAGCTGGAAGGGATGGGAGATTTGGGTAATCAGATACACACGACTACTCTCGAAGGGATTCAAGCTAGTCAAATTACAGCCAACGATTTTGTGCAAATAACACCCTAACCCTCTCGTAGATCTCAAGCAAAGCGCACAAGCGGAGTAACTTCAGCTTACTCCACTTGTTCTAACCTAGCGCGATCGCACTCGCTACGAGATTCCCTCGATCCCTGCTTCCTACTCCGTGCAAATAAACTTTTATCAAGAAATCCGAAATTCTTATAACTTTAGTTGTTTTGTCATTTAATTTTCCATAGCTGGAGTATAACGTCATAAGAAAAATCAAAGATTGCCAAAGAAAAGCTAATTCCGCTAAAGGTGACATGGATAAGATGAGATGGGAGTAAATTTAGTATGCAGCTAATGTGGGGAATTTTTACCTATACAGAGCTAATCAAAAGTTAGTAGGGAAGCCAATTGAGTAAAGAATAAAGACTTTTTACCTTTTACCGCGAGATCGGCTAAATCAAGATTAGTATTAGTATTCGCAAGGACAATTATGAGCAACCCTAGTCGAACACAAATCATGTTATGCGTTTTCCAGCTAGGGCTGTAAATTTATATATCTATATATTGATATGGCACAAGAGTTTCAATTAAACAGCATCATTCCCACTCAAGAAATTCCGTCTCTATTGAGTCGCTATCAATTGCTACCGCAGTTGATGCGGGGAATTGTTATCGATCGCGCGATCGCTCCTTATTTTTGTACCGAAGCCGAACGCCAACAAGCAATCGAGCAGTTTGAGAGACAGTATCACATAAACGATCCAGAGTCAAGAGAGGGCTGGTTAAAAAGAGCTGGCATGAGTGAGGCACAGATGGCAGAAGTCGCCGTGCGATCGCTCCTGATTGAGAAGTTCAAACAAGATACTTGGGGTGCAAAGGTCGAGTCTTATTTTATGAGTCGCAAAGCAGCCTTCGACCAAGTTATTTTTTCCTTACTGCGGACAACAGACGGTTTGCTGGCACAAGAAATTTACTTTCGCATTCTCGAAGGGGAGCAAACCTTTGCTGAAATGGCACAACAATACTCCAAAGGATCGGAGGCAAATACAGCCGGAGTCATCGGACCCGTACCATTAAGTCAACTCAATCCAACTCTTGCCAAAATTCTTTCCATCGGTCAACCAGGGCAGCTTTGGCGACCGACTCGGATCGAAAACTGGTTTACGATCGTCCGACTGGAAAAGTTGCTACCAGCTCAATTAGACGCAAATATGCGACAGCGTTTGCTCAACGAAATGTTTGAAACCTGGCTGAACGAACAAATTCAGCAGCTCGAACCATTGCAATTTTCTTGGTCTTAGCGTTTGCCCGTAGCCAAGTCAGACCCCGCACAGTATCAAGCCGATCGATCTGCAAATTCTGATTTTGGAATATTTTGACTTTTAACTTTTGAATTCGTCATGACAGCTACTATTTCTAGCTCTCAATTTCAGGCATTTCTCGCTCAAACAAATTTATTCCATCCGCTGCCAGCAACGACTTTACAGGAATTAGCAACGAAATGTCAATTGTGGCGCTATCGGATCGGGCAACCGCTACTCGTGCGGGAAAAAATGCCGACGCAGGTGTTAGTTATCTACCAAGGTACTGCTAGATTAATAGGCTACGATCGCCGACAGCAAAGCCCCGTAAGTTTGGGTTTAGTCGAATCGAAAACTGTCTTAGGTTGGGCGGGTTTGATTCGCAACATTCCCTGTGAAACCGCGATCGCCTCTACGGAAGTTATTTGTATCGCAATTCCCGCCGCCGACTTTTTAGCAAGTCTTTCAGCCGAACCGACTTTTGCCCAACACGTCAAAGCGCAATTTTCTCCAGCGGAATTGTGCGAACTCTTGAGTTTAGAACTACAACGTCGCGCCGACAGTGCCACGAAATTGAAAGACTTGGTATTTCAACTGAGTCCGTCCGTCGAGGTACTGAATTTAGCACCAGGACAAGCAGATCGGACGCAATTGAAAGGCGATCGCACTTGGCTGATTAGTAGCGGTGAAGAGGCGATCGTGGGCAACCGTTTAGATGTGAATGGTTCAGCCCCGATTATTGCAGATCCAGGCGTGCGGCTGCTGGGCGTGAAATTACCCCAGGAAGTCGAACGAACTATGCCCGTCGTACTTGCTCCTACCGATCTAGAAGTTCCTTACGCCCCAGAACAACCCCCAGTAGCCCCAGCAACCAACACCAAACCCGTTAAATATCCCTTCGTGCGCGGACAGGGAGAAATCGGCGCGTCAATGGCTTGTTTCCAAATGTTGTGTCAATATTTGGGCGTATCGTGGCGACGGGACACGGTGCGGCGGGTATTGGAAAATCAGCACAAGTCTCTCGGGACAATTTCTTTGCAAAGCTGCGGCGCGATCGCCGAGATGTTGGGCATGAGCGCCCAATTAATTCAAGTCTCCAGCAAAGCGATCGCCCGTCTCAAAACTCCTGCTTTAATCCGCTATCACGATAGTTTGGCAATTCTCTACGCCTGCGACGAAAAAGAACTAACGCTCGCCGTTCCCGAAATCGGCATCCACCGTCAAACCCCTGCCGATTTTGCTCGCGCTTGGGGCGAGGGAGGGCAAGTATTGCTGTTACAAGCGCGTCCAGGGGAAAAGACGGAAAGATTTAGCTTGCGCTGGTTTTTGCCTGCGATCGCCCATCATCGCGGCGTGTTGATTGAAGTTTTGATCGCGTCATTTTTCGTGCAGCTATTTGGTTTAGCCAATCCCCTTGTTACCCAAGTCATCATCGACCAAGTTTTGGTCAATGGCGCTTTGGATACATTAAACGTCCTGGGAATTTTGTTGCTTGGGGTAGCGCTATTTGAAGCCTTGCTCACGGGAGTCAGGACTTATTTATTTGTCGATACCACGAACCGCATTGACATTGCTTTAGGTTCGGAAGTGATCGATCGCCTGCTACGTCTACCTTTAAGTTATTTCGATCGCCGCCGCGTCGGAGAATTAGCCTCAAGGATCAACGAGTTAGAAAATATTCGGCAATTCCTCACGGGTACTGCTCTAACGGTGGTATTAGATGCCGTGTTCTCGGTGATCTACATCGCCGTGATGCTCTTTTACAGTTGGATACTGACACTTGTAGCCCTGGCAACAGTCCCGATCTTTGCCCTGTTGACAATTTTCGTCGCGCCCATCGTCCGCAAGCAACTGCGGGTGAAAGCAGAACGCTACGCCGATACCCAATCTTATTTAGTAGAAGTTGTTTCGGGAATTCAAACAGTCAAAGCGCAAAACATCGAACTTAAATCGCGCTGGCACTGGTACGAACGCTACGCCCGTTACATCAGCGCTGGGTTTAATACGGTGGTGACTTCGACTACGGCAAGTTCGGTGAGCGGATTTTTCAATAAGTTTTCTGGGCTATTGCTGTTGTGGGTTGGGGCATATCTGGTGATTGCCCAACAATTAACCCTGGGACAATTGATCGCCTTTCGGATTATTTCTAGCTATACCACCAGTCCCTTATTGCGATTGATTCAGCTGTGGCAAAACTTCCAAGAAACTGCTTTATCGATCGAGCGTTTGGGTGATATTCTCGACGCACACCCAGAAGTAGACGAGGCAAACCGGGCGCAACTGCCAATGCCAGAAATTGAAGGGGCAGTCAGATTTGATGGCGTGTCTTTCCGCTTTGGCAACAGCGGTGTGTTTCAACTGACCAATATTAATTTAGAATTTCCCGCAGGTACGTTTGTCGGGATTGTCGGGCAGAGTGGTTCGGGTAAAAGTACCCTAACGAAGTTATTACCGCGGCTGTACGAACCGACGACAGGGACGATTCAAATTGACAATTACGACATCAGCAAAGTTGAGTTGTATTCCCTGCGACGACAAATCGGCATGGTGTTACAGGACACGTTGTTATTCAACGGCACGGTGCAGGAAAATATTGCCCTGACGAATCCAGAGGCGAGTCCAGAACAAATTATTGCCGCTGCTAAAATTGCCGTCGCCCACGACTTTATTATGTCTTTACCCAACGGTTACAACACCAACGTTGGGGAAAGGGGTTCGGCGCTGTCGGGGGGACAGAGACAAAGGATTGCGATCGCCCGTACGGTATTACAGAACCCCAAACTACTGATTTTAGACGAAGCCACCAGCGCCCTCGATTACGATTCGGAACGGCAGGTTTGTCAGAATTTGGCAGAAGCATTTCACTCTCGCACCGTATTTTTCATTACCCACCGCCTCGCCACGGTAAAAAATGCCGATGCGATCTTGGTAATGGATAAAGGGGTCGTGGTAGAACAAGGCACTCACCAACAATTAATGGCACTTAAGGGGCGTTATTTCTGCCTCTATCAACAACAGGAGTCACAACTGTGAATTCCCTTGTAGGGGCGCGCAGCTGTGCGCCCCTACAGATACCTAAATTATCTAGAACAGGAGTCGCAACTGTGAATACCGAACCGTTAGCAAAACCTGAAGAACAATTTCTGAATTCATCGGTAGTATTGAATCGTCCTGCTTTGTGGTCGCATTTGTTTATTTGGCTGATTGTTGGCGCGACAACTTCGGCGATCGCCTGGGCGACATTTGCTAAACTCGATCAAACTGTAGTCGCAACGGGAAAATTAGAGCCGTTAGGGGCAGTTAAAGAAATTCAAGCTCCCACTGGGGGAGTGGTACGAGAAATTCACGTTCAAGACGGTCAGAGCGTGAAAAAAGATCAGCTTTTAGTCACTTTAGACCCGACTTCACCTCAAGCTGACTTAGATTCTCTCACAAAAGTTCGCTCTAGTTTAGTACAAGAAAATCAGTTTTACGACCAGGCGATTAATAGTAGCAAACCCGTAATTTCTGGAAGTGCCGATCTGGTTTCTCTGTTGAAGTTGCGCGCCGATTTGATGTCGGAAAATCGCTATTTTCAAAATGTTTTAAAGGGTGGTAATATTGCTTCTGGAGAAACGACGGATTTTGCGAATAATCAAAGTCAATTATTGACAGCCAGTCAAAATGAAATTCAATCGAGAGTTCAGGCAGCGCAAAAGCAAGTTCAAGAATTAGAAAAACAGCGATCGCAGACTTCAAAAGAACTAGCAACGGCAAAGCAAATTTTAAAGGTCAACAACCAAATTTTAAAGCGGATTACTCCCTTGGCAACTGGAGAAGGGGCAATTTCTCAAATTCAATACGAGCGCCAGCAACAGGAAGTTATTACCAAACAAGGAGAGGTCGATCGCTTAACAGGCGAACAACAGAAGTTAGCAATTTCGATCGATCGAGCTAAGGAAGAATTACAAAATACAATTGCCACATCAGCCAAAGAAGTTCATAGTAAAATTGCTGAAAATCACAAAAAGATAGCGGAGATTGATAGTCAATTAAGCCAGAAGCGATTGGAAAATAAGACGAAGCTAGCAGAAATTGACGCGCAAATTAGTAAAGCCGTACAATCTGTCAAATATCAGCAGCTTAAATCTCCAGTGAATGGAACTGTATTTGATTTACAACCCCGTGCGGCGGGTTTTGTGATAGGTGATACGAAACCGATTTTAAAGATCGTTCCCAACGATAATTTGGTTGCTTCGGTATATCTGACAAATCGAGATATTGGCTTCGTGCGCGAGGGAATGAAAGTAGACGTGCGCGTCGATTCTTTTCCCTCAACAGAATTCGGTACACTCAAAGGAAAAATTATTTGGGTTGGTTCCGATGCTTTAGCACCAACTCAAGAGCGACAATACTACGCTTTTCCTGCCAAAATTCAATTAGAATCGCAAAATTTATCGGTGAATGGCAGACCAATTTCCTTACAATCTGGGATGGGAGTCAATGCTGGGATTATTATCCGCAAGCGATCGGTTATGAGTATTTTGACCGATCTATTTGACAAGCAAGTCAGGAGCGTCGAGTCGATTCGGTAGTTGGGATTAAGTAATTAGTCATTAAATATGGAGGTTAGCGGACTCGAACCGCTGACATCCTGCTTGCAAAGCAGGCGCTCTACCAACTGAGCTAAACCCCCGCGAGTCATGAGTTTGCTGTCGTTTTTTCGACAACTTTGTTATTATAGCTACTCTAAAACAATATGGTCAAGAGCTAAACGAGCAAAATTACCAAAGATATTCCCGAAATTTCTACCAGTTCAAAGCCATGACTCAGGTTGTTGCTACATTTTATAAGTTTGTCAGCTTACCAGACTGCGCCGAAATACGCGAACCGTTACTGTCTTACTGCCTGTTTCAAGGGGTGAAAGGGACGATTCTACTCGCAGAGGAGGGAATTAATGGCACAATTGCGGCTGCTTCCCGAACGGTAATTGATTCCCTATTTGCTTTTCTCGGCTCCGATCCGCGTCTGGCAGACTTAGAGTACAAGTTATCTCGTGCTGAAGCACCCCCATTCGAGCGGATGAAGGTGAAGTTGAAGCGGGAAATTGTCACCATTGGAATACCGGAAGCAGATCCGAGCCAGCAAGTCGGTACTTATGTCAACCCTCAAGACTGGAATGCAATTATTAGCGATCCTGAAGTCGTTGTGATTGACACCCGCAATGATTATGAAGTAAAAATTGGGAGTTTCCAAAGAGCGCAAAATCCACAAACTCAGTCATTTCGCCAATTTCCTGAATACGTGCGTCAACATCTCAATCCCGACAAACATAAAAAGGTAGCAATGTTTTGTACGGGAGGAATTCGCTGTGAAAAAGCTTCATCTTTCATGCTGTCTCAAGGATTTCAGGAAGTTTATCACCTCAAAGGTGGAATTTTGAAATATCTAGAGGAAGTTCCATCTGAAGAAAGTTTGTGGCAAGGAGAGTGTTTTGTATTTGACGAAAGGGTAGCTGTACAACAAGGTTTAGCACCAGGTAATTATGAAATGTGTCGTAGTTGCGGACACCCAATTTCGGAATTAGATCGACAATCCGAAAAGTACGAAGAGGGAATTTCCTGTCCTGATTGCTTTGATACGCTTACCGAGGAGAAAAAAAGCCGCCAGCAGGCAAGACTAAACAAGTGAGTAGCAACTAATGACAAATGACAAATGACTAATTACACCTTTCTTGCCAAAGTTAAACCGTCTCCAATTGGTACAAGACTGAGAGTAATACGCCGATCTTGATGAAGTTTTTGATTTAAAGAACGTAATTTCTTAGTGCGATTATCTTGGATTTGTGGATCGGCAACTCGTCCCGACCATAAAACGTTATCAATGGCAATTAATCCGCCTGGACGTATAAGCTGAAGTGCTTGTTCGTAGTAACTATCGTAATTACTCTTGTCTGCATCAATTAAAGCAAAATCAAATGTTTCAGATGCACCTGTTTTTATGAGATCGTGAAGGGTTTCCTTGGCTGGTGCAACGTGCAAGTCAATTTTATTTGCTACGCCTGCCTGCTGCCACCAGTGACGCGCGATCGCAGCATATTCTTCACTTTTTTCACAAGATACTACTATACCATCAATGGGTAATGTTAATGCCATTAATAAAGAACTATAGCCCATAAATACACCAATATCTAAAGTTTTCTTTGCTCCGATTAATTGCAACAATAAGGCGATAAATTGACCTTGTTCCGGGGCGATTTGCATTTTACCTAATGGATGACGAGCAGTTTCTTGACGTAGTTGCGTCAAAATTTCTGGTTCTCGCAATGAAACAGATAATAAGTAATCATATAAATGTGGCTCTAATCCAAGTGTTTGCCAAGTCATTATAGAGTGAGGAGTGAGGAGTGAGTAGTGGACCTCCTGCATGAACCTACGAAATGTAGGTTTGAGAGATCTAGCAAAAAATGGCTGCTCGAATGTACGTCCCTATATCTGGTAGAGGATCTACACCGATTTTTAGGCAGCCCAAGAGCTACGACGTGAAGCACGATCGCGATACAAGTCAGTTAACCGTAAGTAAAAGGTAACGTTCGTGCGCTTAAATAGCTTTGCTCTGTTACCTGGCTCCATTGCATCAAGACTTGACGAGTGGATAGAAATGAATCAATGGTTCGCTTCGTTAAACGATCGCCACGCGATCGCATTTCTGCAATTACCTCACCAGAAGCATTTCCTAATGCCTGCATGACATCTGGTGGCAACTGCCGAACCTGGACATCATAATCGCGGATCAACGTCTGGAGCGCTCTGGCATTCCCAGCATTGGCTTCTACGAAACCCTGCTCATACTCTGCTTGAGCAGCGATCGCTACGATTTGCTGTAAGTCGGTCGGTAGTGCTTCATACTTTTCCCGATTCACAACTAACTCAACTAAACCGGAGGGTTGATTATAGGACGGGAAGTAATAATACGGCGCGATTTTGTGCAAACCATAATGCAGATCGACCAGCGGACCGACTAGCTCAAATCCATCTAGCTTTCCCGCTGGCATGGCTTGACGAATTTCCTCTAAATCCATCGATACTGGGCGGACTCCCAACTTAGACATTACATCTGCGGCTACGCCAGTTGCGCGAAATCGTAGACCCTTTAAATCATTCAAGCTATCGATCTGATAAGGGGGCTGCACCAAAATTACAACTGGCGATCGCTCGTCGTCGCGATAACTTCTCGCCCATTGTGCAGCAGTTTCTCCATATAGTTGAAGAACTCAGTCAAAAAGCTGGTATGGAATCTGTGGCATAAGATCTCTAACAAACAAAGTACTTGTGCGGGCAGGTTTGCTCGGATTCAACTTTCACTCGTAGATTGACTGTTTCCCCAGGTCGAAAATGGGTCATACATCGAACTCACCAACCAGATGCAACCGCCCCCAACACCACACGCACTATGCTCCGATTGACAACCAACAACCAAGAACTCACTACCATTCAACAGCAACTTCTTCAACCACTTGACGAAATGCTTCAACTATGGGCGATGCGTCCTCGCGCCGCCATACAAAAGCATACTCCAAAGTTGGTGCGTCGTGGGCAATCGCTACAAATACCACTCCTGGGTTTTTTACCTGCTGCATACTGGGCGCTAAGAGGCTAATTCCTAGTTGAGCTGTCACCAAGCCGATAAAAGTTTGTCCTGTGGCTCTATGAATTATTTTGGGAGTAAATCCCGCTCGTTCGCAGCAATGGATGATGTAATCGTATAATACAGGTCCATCCTGACGCTGGTGTAGTATGAGTGTTTCATTAGCCAGTTCCGACCAAGCGATCGCTTCTTGTAGCGACAACAGATGACTGACTGGTAAGGCAAATACCATGCGTTCTCGATAAATTGGTAGGACTGTCAAAAAAGACGTGCGAAGTGGTGGGTGTAGAAATCCGACATCGATTTTGGCAAGTTGTAGGGCTTCTACTTGATTTTCCGTACAGGCTTCGAGAATGTCGAGTTCGATCTGGGGGAAGCGATCGCGAAATACAGATAGGACTTTCGGCACGATTGTCTGTAGTGCCATTTCTGTAAATCCTACACCCAATCTTCCCGATGCTTGGATAGCAGTTTGACGCACGGTACGAATTGCTTGTTCTGTTCTTAGCAAAACTGCTTGCGCTTCTATTAAGAAAACTTTTCCTGCCGTTGTCAGTTGGACTTGGCGCGTGGTGCGGCTGACAAGTTTAACTCCCAGTTCTGTTTCTAGTTGAGCGATCGCCCGCGATAAGGATGGTTGCGCCATGTGTAGCTGTTCGGCAGCGCGTCTGAAATTTAAGCTTTTTGCCAGGACGACAAAGCAACGCAACCATTCTGTATTCATATGTTAACAATGGCGATCGCCGTTCTTTTTTCATTTCGCTTACTGATTGATACTCATAGTGAATCAATTCTGACCGATATCTGTATTAATTTTGACTAATTCTCAAGCTAGTATCAAAAAAAGTTGACGAATTGAGAATTTAAGTAAAATACGTCGATGAAAAGAAAAGTTTGGGCGATCGCCTGTGCTGTTCTATTTGCAATCTTATTATTTGCCAAAACTGGAATCGCTCAAGAAAGATCCAATACTGAGCGGACAACAACAGTTTCAACATTTTCAGGTCAAATATTTCCTAGCTATTTCCAATTTAAAGGGCGCTATCTTGCTGTGCTTTCTGATGCCGATATGGTAGCTTCGGCTTACATAGATAATAATTTGGGTGCGCGATCGCCCCAGATGAGAGACGAACTATCGCTGATTCCCCTGACTAATGGTTTACGAGAGTTAAATCCAATTCGCTTACCCGTATCTAATGCAGTTACAGCTTGGCCCTCAAACTTGGCTATTTCTCAAGATGGACGCTTTGCCTACGTAACAGAAGTCGATCGCCCACCGCCATCTGGGGCAACACAGAGAACGCAACTACAACCAGGGCAGAATATTAATGCGATCGATCTCTCCAACCCTACCTCGCCTCGGATCGTGCAAACAGTGCAAGTACGAGGACGGACTCAAGCGGCAACATTGTCCCCCGATGGTAAGCTACTCGCCGTCAGCGTATCGCGTAACGAAAACGAGCATATTTATTTTTATCCAATTCAAGGCAACGGGCAACTAGGTCAGCCTTCTGTTTTAAAATTTCCAGGCGCGGCTGAAGCACCACTGCACATTGAGTTTTCGCCCCGTGGTAATTTTTTAGCTGCAACCTTTGCCATGCAGAATGAAGCCCGATTTGCGCGGTATCAAGTTACAGGTAATAGCGTCAAGCTAGAAGCTTGGGGCGAACCACTGATTACCGGAAAATTTCCCTCTGTCGGGCATTGGACTCCCGATGGTCGTCACTTCATCGTCACAAATTTGTATTGGTTTGGCGGAACTGCCGATCTTTATGTTGGCGTTGGTAATTCGACGCTGACAGTGATTGCTTTTAACGATACGCCGCAAGCTGGAAAAGTCACCCATACAATCGTTTCAACTGCCCCTGTAGGTGCTTCGGCAGAAGAATTTGCTATTAGTCCCGATGGGCGACGAATCGTATCGCTGAATATGGAAAATTCGTTTTTACCACCTAAAGACCCGCGCTTGACTTACTACTGTTCACTAACGTTACTCGACTTCGATCGCCAAACTGGAATTCTCACCCCTAGAGGCACGTATCCATTTGAAGCCATTTTAGCCGAAGGAATTACCTTTGATGCTTCCGGTCAGTTTCTTGCCGTAGCAAATTTCGCCCAATTCAACCCACAACGACCTATAGAACAGACAACGATTGATTTTTGGCGGGTGGTAGACGGTGTAGAACCCAAGTTAGTGCAACTGGATATCAAAGTACCCGTGATGCGCGGCGCTCACATTGTCAAGTTAATTCCCTAAAAATTGTCGAGGAGGAATCCATGCTTTTTTCTCAAAAGTGGATGCGGTTGGGAATAATAACTACTGTAATTGTGCTACTTTCAGCCGGAAGCGTTCCTAAAGTCGCAGCCCATCACGGCTTTACAGGAGAATACGATGCCAGTCGCCCGCTGTACATTCAAGGAACTGTGCAGCAAGTGCGCTGGCAATCTCCCCACAGTACTCTAATTGTGGAATTGCCCAAAAATCTAGAAGTACCACCAGAGTTTCGCCAGTTATCCGGCAGCGAATTAGGCTCGGATACTCAAAAACAATTGACAGTCTCCGCCGACTTGTTAGGCACGCGATCGCGGGTAGAATTTCCCCCAGTATCCTCAATGGTCGCTCCTTTGCAAAACCGCTTACAAGTAGGAGATTCGATACAACTCGTCGTGTTGCGTAATTGCCAACCGCCTAATCAATTCAGGATACTGCTAGCGCGTCTGACTGATGGTACGACAGTTGCACGGGCAAAAACTGCCAATCAAGTCAATGGATGTTCCAGTTGAGTCAATGAATATTCTAGAATGGCTGGAGTATTCTGCAATTGGCGAAACCGCACGACAGTTTTATCCCTGGCTAGAGGTGATGCACATTCTCGGATTTTCCATGCTAATTGGCTGTATCACCATTTTCGATTTACGATTGTTGGGTTATTATCGCCGCCTTTCTATTGCTGACGGCGTGCTGTACCTGCTGCGGTTGGCACGGATGAGTTTTATTGTGGCAGCCGTATCAGGATTTTTCCTCTTTGCGGCGCAAGCAACTCTACTAGTTGTAAACCCAGCTTTTCGATTGAAGCTGCTACTACTAGCGATCGCCCTATTAAATGCAGTCATATTCCACTGGAAATTTTCCCCACCACGTCAAGTTAAACAATTAATTTTTGTAAAAGCAATTGCCATTATCTCCTTACTTGCTTGGATGGGGATTGTTATTTGTGGACGTTTTATTGCCTACACTTAAGACGAGCGGACAATTCAGTCAAAGTATATTCTAGTCAGCTTTATTCGACTTGGGTTATAAACCAGTGAGTTCATTCACTGACGGCGATTGCCTCCAGTGCAAGCTCTAGGATAACTAATTAATTTCAAATAATTGTTGAACGTGCTTTTGAAAGCCTAGCAGCCCTGCTTTGGAATTCCAGCTTTCTTGAAAAACATTCATATTTTCTAAGTCGATAACCTTTCCATCTCTCGGAAAAAAGATTTTTTGACCGAAGACTTGCTCGTAAGTTGGTGGATTGTGCCAATCAGCAGCCATCCAAACTGTTTTTACCATCCGATAAAGGCTAAATTCTGTTGCTGTTAAGTCTTTGTACAACTCACTATCTAAAACTCGAACAACATGAGTGACTCTGGCGTGTTGTCTTAAAATAATGAAATCGTCTTTTTGAGGCTTGCAAGCATTTTCATATTGATTGAACTTCCAATGTAACCCAAAAATATTTTCCGCTGGTTCAATATATTCAGTTTTATCCTTATAAGCCCAATATCTACCATCTTGATTTTTCACATTTTTAGTCCATTTTAGTCCAGCCAAATTCATGTTGAATTCCTCTGAGTAATTTTGCTTAATTGTATGAATTTTCAGGAGTATGAGAAAGTGAAAATAAAGCTATCGCAGCTAATTTGTATAGCTTCTATAGTTAAGATGCCCGACTACATGGAGAAATTCACAACAAATGCCAAATTTTCAATTGTAGGTAATTGCTCCTAAAGGTAAGTTCGGGCGATCGCAAATACAATTAACATCATCAAATAGTTAAGTCAAGGTTAATTTTTGCTGCTTGACTGTGGATCGAGATTTGTTTAAATTACTGCCGTAAACTCTTTTTTCTCAAGATTACTTTCACATCATTAACTACTAGCGGGATAGCGATCGCGTCAAATTTAAAGGCGGCTGAATTGTATCTGTTCAACAGCCTATTTTGGCTTGACAAAAATTAATTTTTTCAAAAACTTTTCTGTTTTTTTGTAAAGATCGAGGGCATGTTTATGAATTTCAACTTGCGACACATTAACCGTCGCTCATTTCTGCTCGGTTCGGCTTTCACCAGCGGGGCTGTAGCTGCTAGTTTGTTGTCGCCATCTCGACAAGTGAAGGCGCAAGCCCCAGGAATTGTGACCTCAGACAAAATGCGCCCGACAATCCCTTATGGAGTTGCCAGTGGTGATATAACGGGGAATCGCGCCGTAGTTTGGAGTCGCTGCGATCGCCCCGCACGAGCGATCGTAGAATACAGTACGAGTGAAAATTTTCGCCATGTCCGACGAATTATCGGAGCGCCAGCTTTAGAAGCAACTGACTTTACAGTTCGCGTTGACCTATCAGGACTGCCAACCGACGAGCAAATCTTCTACCGATTCACTTTTCAGGATTTGGACAACTCCAGCATTTCTAGTGTTCCTGTCATGGGAACTTTTCGCACGCCTTCAACTAAAAAACGCGACATTAAATTTGTTTGGGGAGGAGACACAGCCGGACAAGGCTGGGGAATTAATCCAGAATTTGGTGGCATGAAGATCTATGAAACCATGCGACAACTCAATCCAGACTTCTTCATCCACTCTGGTGATACGATTTACGCTGATAATCCAATCTTGGCTGAAGTCAAACTCGATGATGGTAGCATTTGGAAAAACATCACCACACCAGAAAAAGCAAAAGTAGCAGAAACACTGACTGAGTTTCGCGGCAACTACATCTACAACCTACTCGATGAAAATGTCCGCCGCTTCAATGCCGAAGTTCCTCAACTCGTCCAGTGGGACGACCACGAAACCACAAACAACTGGTATCCAGGCGAGATTCTGACAGATGTTGGTACAGATGCCCGTTATCAGGTTAAAGATGTGAATCTTCTGGCAGAACGGGCAAGACAAGCATTTCTAGAATACCAGCCAATTCGCTTCGATCCTAACGATCCAGAGCGGATTTATCGTTCGTTTCAGTACGGAGCGATGTTAGACATTTTCATGCTCGACAAGCGCAGCTATCGAGGCGCAAACTCGGCAAATCGTCAAACTGAGGCAAGCGACGAGACAGCATTTTTAGGTAAAGCTCAGGTCAGCTGGTTGAAGCAGCAGTTACTCACCTCTACTGCCACTTGGAAAGTTATCGCTAGCGATATGCCTATTGGACTGGTGATTCCTGATGGAACGACAGCTTATGAAGCGCTATCAAATGGAGATAACGGCGTTCCTCTAGGGCGAGAACTAGAGTTTGCAGATTTGTTTCAGTTCATCCAACGGCAAAATATCCGTAATGTCGTTTGGTTGACAGCGGACGTACATTATGCTGCCGCTCACTACTACGACCCTAGCAAAGCTCAATTTACTGATTTCAAGCCTTTTTGGGAGTTTGTTGCGGGTCCTCTAAACTCAGGCACATTTGGACCTAATGAGCTAGATAATACTTTTGGACCGCAGGTGAAATTTAACAGTTTGCCAGAGGGAACTAAGCCAAATCGTCCCCCTTCAGAAGGTCTACAGTTTTTTGGTATGGTCAAAATCGATCGCGATAGTGAAGTGATGACCGTCACCCTACACAATTTAGCTGGAGACACCCTCTACAGTGTGGATTTGCCACCAGAGGAGAGTTAGGTTCTCGGGGTTGTCATTAGTCATTAAACTTTTCTGGCAATCTGCTCTACACGAATGACCAATGACCAATGACCAATAACCAATGACAATTTATAGTTACGATCGAAGAGTTTATGCATGCCGAGTGAATTGCCATGACGATCGAACTCTACTATTGGACAACTCCAAACGGACATAAAATTACCATCTTTCTTGAGGAAGCAGAGCTACCTTACGAAATCAAGCCTGTCAACATTGCTAAGGGCGAACAGTTCGACCCAGAATTTCTCAAGATCTCACCTAATAATAAAATTCCGGCGATTATCGATCGCGACCCCCCTGATGGTGGCGAACCGATAAGCGTATTTGAGTCGGGGGCAATTCTGCAATATTTGGCAGAAAAAACTGGAAAATTCCTACCAGATAACCTACGCGATCGCGTCGAGACAATGCAATGGCTGTTCTGGCAAATGGGTGGATTGGGTCCAATGCTCGGACAAAACCACCACTTTGTCACTTACGCACCGGAGAAAATTCCTTATGCGATCGATCGCTATGTGAAAGAAACCGAGCGATTGTATGGCGTACTCGACGAACGGCTGACAAATCTGCCATTTATTACGGGCAGCTACTCGATCGCAGATATGGCAGTTTATCCCTGGATCGTACCCTACGAAACGCAGCAACAAAATTTGGCTGACTTTCCCAATCTCAAACGCTGGTTTGAGAGCATAAAAGCACGTCCCGCCGTGCAACGTGCCTATGCTAAGGCTGACGAAATTAGTACTGCGCCATCTGTCACTGAAGAATCTAAAGCGATTTTATTCGGTCAAGGGCGGCGGCGATCGTCTTAAGTGTTTTTGGTCAACTTTTGGCGTTGGCGATGCAGTAGCAAACCAGCGCCAATTGCACCGACACCAGCCAGCGTTCCAACACCTCCTGGTTCTGGAACTGTTTCTATTGAGCCAGTAATGACAGCATCACCCTCAAGCGAAAGAGCGTTCGGATCTGGGTTGAGTTGGTCAACTTGAGTGAAATTTAACGTCCCAGTCGCGCCTGTAAATATGCCCTCACCGCCTGTAATCGTTAGCGTACCGGAACCAAATCCCGTCAGATTTTCACGGTCAAATGTAGCCGTAGCCGTGGCGGTTCCCCGCAATTTGTTATCAGTTCCTTCTCCCTCAAATACAATGTAACCTGGTGGCAGATCTGGTAAGCCAAACGTAGCGGGATTGGTATCAAAGTTAAGCGCACCAGTTGCAGGATCGGTTCGCGCGTAGATTAATCCTTCATACTGAGTTAGACCATAAGGGGCTTCAGGATCGGAACTCGTAGCTAACTCAATTGATTGAGATAGCTCCTCGTCAATCGGTATGATATCAATTTTTGTATCGTAGTTACCGTTGAATGGATATATCGTCTGCGCGATCGCTCTTGTCGTATCCAGTCCCATGCTAGCCAATGCGAAAGCGACTGAAATCAGCTTTACTGTATATGAGTGAAGAGTCATTTGCATCCCGGCTTACAGCTATGCAAACAATCCTACAGCGCTAAATTTACAGTTTCTTGTGCTAATTTTTGGAAACATTTGCCGAATCTTTAGCAAATGCATCTTGACTCTAAGTTGCCTTTCTTCGCCTTGCAGCTGTCCGAGGCGGAGTGCGCCTTGCTTTGTGTCTGGTAGCTGGTTTAGCTGGTTTAGCTGGGGGTGGGGCTGTTTCTGGTTTGGCTGTTTCTGGTTCTGGTGCGGGTTCTGGTGCGGGTTCTGGTGCGGATTCCGGTGCGGGAGATTTAGAAGTTGTCCGAGTTGAAGTTTTCCCCTTGGCTTTAGGCTTAGTAGTCGATTTAGCTGGGGATTTGGTAGTCGATTTAGCTGAGGGCGCAGCTGATTCTGGTTTGGCTGTTTCTGGTTCTGGTGCGGGTTCTGGTGCGGATTCCGGTGCGGGAGATTTAGAAGTTGTCCGAGTTGAAGTTTTCCCCTTGGCTTTAGGCTTAGTAGTCGATTTAGCCGGGGATGTAGCTGATTCTGGTTTGGCTGTTTCTGGTTCTGGTGCTGGTGGGGATGTAGACGACACATCTACAGTTATCGTTCCTTTCGTTTCTGGTGTAACGACAGCCACCACCATTTGAGTTTGGCGATCGTGTGCTTCAAATTGTGCTACTAGATCGGCTAATCCCATTTGTCTTGAATATTTGGGAATAACACTTGCTTTCAGAAATTTTGCCTCCATTTGGGCGATCGCATCATTAGGGTAGTAATTGACGAGTAATACCCCATCTCCCTGTACTGCTGTCATATCTAAAAAGTAAGTACCCAGGCGGGGAAGGTCATCTTGCAGTAATTTTTGTAGTTTGTCCATGAGAATTGGAAATTGGAAATTGGTAATGGGTGAGAGGCGAGAGGTGAGAGGTGAGAGGTGAGAGCTATTTTCACGCACCACGCACCACTTTTTTAAGAAGATAATAACCGCCCGACCGTACGATTTTCGGGGATGAAAGTTTGTCGTGCAACTCGTTGAATATCGGCTGACGACACCTGAGAAATCGCTTCTAGTTCTTTAAATAAATTTTGCCAGGAACCTGTTTTGACTTCGTACTCTAACAACAACTGTGCCATCCCCATATTTGAGTCGAGCGATCGCAATAAATCTGCTTTAGCTTGTGTTTTGACCCGCTCCAATTCCATAGCTGAAACTGGTTCGGTTTTAAGGCGATCGATTTCTTTTCTCATCGCCGCTCCCACTTGATCAACTGTATGCCCTGGAGCTGTTAAAGCATAAAATAGCATTAAATTTTCATACTTATTACCAGGAAATCCACTGCTACCTTGAGCTGATAAAGCTAAACGTTGCTTCTCTACTAAAGATTGATAGAGCCGCGATGTCCGTCCGTTACTCAACAATCTACCAATCGTTTCATAAACCACATAATCTGGATCGTTAATTGCCGGACAGTGATAGCCTTCTAAATACCAAGGTTGAGTCGGTAATTTGAGCGTCACTTCTCGCGTTTTTTGCTGCTTTGGTTCTACTGTTGTCAACTTGGGAGGAGCAGCCTTAGCGCGATAGCGTCCAAAATAAACTTGAGCTAGCTGTTTTACCTGTTGGGGATTCACATCACCGACAATTGCGATCGTTAATTGACTTGGTATGTAATAAGTATGAAAAAACTGCTGCACGTCAGCCCGCGTTAAGTTACGAATATCTTGTTCGTAACCGATGACAGGACGCTTGTAAGGATGAACTTGATAAGCAGTATCGAGGAACTTTTCCACCATTTGTCCGATGGGTGAATTTTCTACCCGCAGCCGTCGCTCTTCTAAAATTACATCTTTTTCTTTGTAAAATTCCCGAAATACGGGTTCGAGAAATCGTTCCGATTCCAACGACATCCACATTTCTAGTTTGTTAGCGGGAAAGCTGTAAAAATACCGCGTTGCTTCTGTCGAAGTGTTAGCATTTAAACCTACACCACCAGCTTGTTCGACAATTTGCCCTAACTCATTTTGTTTGACTAACTGGGCTGCTTCAGCTTCTACTCGCTCAAATTGCGCTTGTAATTTGGTAACTTCTGCGTCTTTTTTCGCTGCTTTAGCTGCGGTAATTTCTGCTGCTAATTTGTCTAATTGTTCTAACAGCGGTTTTTCTACGGTATAGTCTCGCGTACCGATCCGCGCCGTGCCTTTAAATGCTAAATGCTCCAAAAAGTGAGCCACACCCGTCTTACCTACTGGTTCGTTAACTCCACCCACATCAGCATAGGTCAGAAAAGATACAACCGGTGCTTGATGGCGTTCCAAGATAATAAACTTCATCCCATTACTGAGACGAAATTCAGTTAAATCCTGGCTCACCCGCTTGTAATAAGGTTGGATTGACTTCGATTGAGCAGAATTCGGAAGTCGAAATTCAGAATTCGGAATTAAAGAGTCCCTACTCCCTGCTCCCTGCTCCCTGCTCCCTATTTCAGCTAAAGCTGTTTCCGAACAGACAACCCAAAACAAGATAGTTACAATTGTTAATATGGCAAGCAAGCGTTGCCAGATCTTAAATGCGGATAAAATTGAGCGGATAAAACGTACGATCTGATGCATCATAGATTGGACTCAATTGTGCGTTCGAGATAGATCTATTAACGATCTATTAAAGTTTGCCAGTTGTGCAGCTGGATGTAAGAGAATGTCCCTACAAGTTGTATTAACATCGATACAACCATAAATACCTTCTATGCAAGTTTTCAACCGTGCTTCACAGCCAGCAGATTCTTCTCGCGATCGCATTTTACAAGCGGCGCAGCGATTGTTCGCCCGTCAAGGGTTCGACGGTACGACAACCCGCGACTTAGCACAAGCTGCTGGTGTGGCGGAAGGTACGCTGTTTCGTCACTTTTCTAATAAAAAAGCAATTTTGGTCGAGGTAGCAACCCAAGGTTGGGTAGAAATTCTCACCGATCTGCTGACGGAATTGAGCGAAATGGGTAGCTATAAAGCTGTAGCACAAGTGATGCAGCGCCGAATGTGGAACTTTCAGAAGAATGCCGATTTGATGCGGGTTTGCTTCATGGAAGCCCAATTTCACCCAGATTTACGCGATCGCGTTCAATCCGAGGTAATTGCCAAGATGACGGATGTAGCCGAGGCTTTCTTTCAAACAGCGATGGAACGTGGTATTTACCGTCCGATGAATCCGCGCATTGTCGCCCAAGTATTCTTAGGCATGTTTGCCATCTCTGGTTTCAGCCACAACACGTTAATGGAACCCAACGCCTCCCCACAACAAATGAAAGAGATGGCGGAAGGATTGGCTGATATTTTCCTCAATGGGGTTTTAGTAAAAAGTCATTAGTCATTGGTCATTCGTCGTTTGTTGTTGCCAATGACAGATGACGAATAACTATTCTATAGATGAACGCAAGATATTAAAATCTTGTTAATAATTAAATATTGATGTGTTCTGCGCCTCGGAGGTTGCGAATGAAAGACCTAAGTAAATGGTTGAACCCTAGAGCGGCGATCGGAAGTTTACTAAGTGTTATTGTTTTGCTGAGCGTAGCAGGCGGACTTGTTAGCTGTACTCCTAGTGGAGATGAAAGAGTCAGAGACACGAACGAGAATGTAGAAGAAGACAACGAGAACGAAGCAGACGGCGATGATGAGGACAACGAAGCGCCCAACACAGATAACCAAGATGATGACTGATTTTGTCATTGGTTATTGGTCGTTGGTCATTGGTCATTGGTCATTGGTCATTTGTGAGTGGCTAGTCACTAGCCACCAGTCACTAGTCACTATCCACTCTTCACGACTTACTTTTCAATGACTCATGACACTGAAGTTGAAACTCTGCGGCAGCGGCGACAGCAACTAGCCGATCGCCTTGATGTACCGGTTATACTATGGTCGGGACGCAGTAGCGCGCGTAATTTTCCTGCTAATTGCTTTCCTTTTCGTGCCAGCAGTCACTTTCTCTATTTTGCTGGTATTCCCCTGGAAATGGCTGCGATTCGTCTAGAAGGGGGGAAAATGACGTTATTTGTAGACGATCTCAAACCAGAAAACGCCCTTTGGCATGGAGAAATGCCCAGCAGAACGGACATTGCGACTCAGATTGGTGCAGATGCAGCTTTACCCATGAGCGAGTTGGAATCTCATGCTGTGGGGGCAGCTACTATTGCCGCACAGAATACCATGACCGCTCTCCAACAGTCTCGCATCCTTAACCGTCCAGTTTCACCAGCTAAGGTATTGCAAGGCATCGATTTGGATTTAGCTCAAGCAATTGTAGCACTGCGGCTCAGTCACGATCGCGCTGCTTTATCTCAATTACGGCAAGCTGCTGATGTGACAATCCAAGCTCACATTGCTGGTATGGCAGTTACAACTAACGCCTCATGGGAGGCAGATGTGCGCGCAACGATGGAACACGTCATTCTTGCCAATAACATGAGCTGTGCTTATACCAGTATCGTGACGGTGCATGGAGAGGTGTTGCATAACGATCGCTACCATCACCCGTTGCAGTTGGGAGACTTGTTACTGGTGGATGTAGGAGCAGAAACATCTACAGGTTGGGCGGCGGATGTCACCCGCACTTGGGCTGTATCTGGGCAATTCTCAGCTACTCAACGGGCGATTTACGATGTCGTATTGGCGGCGCACGATGCTTGTATTGCGAAAATTCGTCCCGATGTAGAGTATCGAGACATACATTTGCTAGCGGCGACGGTTATTGCTCAAGGTTTGGTCGATCTAGGCATTTTGCACGGTCAACCGGAAGATTTAGTCGAAATGGATGCTCATGCCCTATTTTTTCCCCACGGCATCGGGCATTTGTTAGGGCTAGACGTTCACGATATGGAAGATTTAGGGGATATTGCTGGATATGAGGAAGGGCGCAAACGCAGCGATCGCTTTGGGTTAAATTATTTACGGTTGAATCGTCCTCTCCGTCCTGGGATGTTAGTGACGATCGAACCAGGATTCTATCAAGTCCCGGCAATTTTAAACGATCGCGATCGGCGGGAAAAGTATCGAGATGTCGTCAATTGGGAACGCTTAGCTCAATTTGCCGACGTGCGCGGCATTCGGATTGAGGATGACGTGTTAGTTACCGAGACTGGCAGAGAAGTCTTGACGGCGGAATTACCGACTAAAGCAACGGCGGTGGAGGCTTTAGTTCAAGGGGACTTGTCTCGTCTAGAAGCTGCCTATAGTTAGAGCTTAATTCAACTGAGCAAAAAGCACTTCCCAGTCGGTTATTTCCGGTCTAGCACCAGAATTGACAATTTCAAAAGTCTTTCCTACCGTTGTCGGATAAGATAGACACTCTACGCAAGCCGTAGCGACATCAATCCGGCTAGTGTCTCCTACCAACGTATCGCCCGTACCTACAACGACAGCTAATTTACCGTCAGTCTTTGCCTTTAATAATGTATTGAGATCGTAAGAAGTATAAGGACCATCAATTAAACGTCCTGGGCGAATAATTGTATAAGGCAAACCCGAAGCCATAATCGCCTCTTCTCCTGCTTGTTTGGCATCGAGTACGCCAAAAGCATTGAGAATACTGAAAGGAAACTGCTTTTTGCGTAAAACGCCACAAGAAGAAACAAAAATAAACCGTTGCAAATCTCGCGGTGCAGCTGCCACCAAATTTTTCACGCCAATAGCATCAACCTGCTGCGGACTATTTTGGGCTGAGAAAAAGTTTTGAAAGTCCCACTTGGCAGAAGGAAAGGCAGTCGTACCAGTACAGCAGATAATGTGCGTTACATCCTGTACTGCTGCTGGTAGGGTGTTGGGTTGACGAATATCGCCTACAGCAATTTCGACGCGATCGCCAAACATCTGCTTGGCTTTATCGGCTTGACGGGTGAGGGCGCGCACGCTAAAACCTTTTTCCAGTGCTTTAGCGACTGCTAGTTGTCCGACTCCGCCTGTTGCACCAGCGACTAAGATTAATGCTGCTGTCATTTTGCTACCATCCGTAAAGCTAAAGAAATTAATGAGAGGAAAGTTAAGAACCCAACGGCATCCAGAATAGTTGTGAGTAGAGGACCGCTAATCAATGCCGGATCGAGTTTCAATCGCTTTAATCCCATCGGTAGCATTGTCCCTAAACTTGCCGCTACAAATACGTTAATTGCCATCACCGAAGCAGCTACAATCGCTACCCAGCGTTCTTGGGGTGGCGACCAAATTAAGGAAAGAATCCCCAAAGCGATCGCCAAAGCTATGGCTGTTCCTAGCCCAGCCAAGATCTCTTTGCGGAGAATTTTTAACGTATCTAGAGGTGTCACTTCGCCTACACCCAACCCGCGTACCGTCACCGACAAAGCTTGTATGGCAACATTGCCACTAGTGTTAGATAAAATCGGCATAATTACGGCTAATACTGGCACAACGGAAATCACCTGTTGAAAAGGCGCGATCGCGCTAGCTGCCCCAACGTACAACCCAATATTCGCCAACAGCCAAGGCAATCGCTTGCGGATCGTTACCTGGGGAGGAGACAAAGCCGCTTCGTCACCACCACTGACCCCTGCTAACTTTTGAATATCTGCCGTGGCTTCTTCTTCTAAAATATCTACCACGTCGTCAACGGTAATAATTCCTACCAAGCGATCCTCCCGATCTACGACAGGGATGGCGATCAAGTCGTAGCGTTTCATCAACTGGGCGGCTTCTACTTGGGGGGTGTCGGTTCTGACTCGCACGACACGCTGACTGGCAATCTCGCGAATGAGAACATCAGGAATAGTAAATAATAATTGTCGTAAGGAAACCACGCTCACCAGTTTGCGATTATCATCGGTGACATAGGCGTAGTAAATCGTTTCCTTATCTTCGTCATTGCGACGGATCTTATTGAGGGCTTCTCCTACAGTTAAACCTTGGCGCAGGCGGACGTATTCCGTCGTCATCACCCGTCCCGCCGTACCTTCGGGATAGCCTAATATTGTTGCTGTTGCCTGTCGTTCTTCCGCACTAAGTTGCTGTAGCAGCCGCTTGACAACACCAGCAGGTAACTCGTCAAACAATTCTGCCCTGTCGTCAGGACTCATGGACTCTACCAGGTGAAATACCTGGGCATCGTGCAGAGAACCGATGAGTTCTTCCTGCACTTCTTGAGGTAAGTATTCAAATACAGCGATCGCCTGATTTTTGTTGAGCAAGCGAAAGGCGATCGCTTGTTGCTGGGGAGAAAGTTCCGCAATATAATCCCCTGCATCTACAGGGGGCAACCGGTTTAATTCTGCTTTGAGTAAGTTGAGATCGGTAATATCGGTTAGGGCAATACGTCCTTCTTGAGTGAGCATAAACACCTCCTAAGTCTCCCCTACTCTGAGAGACTAGTTCGCTCAGCTCAGAGGAGAATATTACTGTGGGGGGATGGACTTCGATCCGTGTCCATAAAATTGGAGCAATTCAACATCGATACCCGTTGTGGGAATCGCTACGTTTAATCGTAACCTGCAAGTGTTGTTTTCGGAAGTCCAAGCTAAAAATGACCGAAACATTTGTGTATCTCGCTGGTTGTATTATTATCTTGCCCGATTTGCGATCTGAATTTACCTTGTTTGCTGTCGAGATAGGGAATTAATTGCCACTAATGCGATCGCAATCAAAGCAAAAGAAAATAAAGTCGTCAATGTTCCCAAGGCATAGAGTGCGGGAGAAGTGACATTTGTTGTCATACCAAAAATTTCTAGTGGCAAGGTGTTAGTCTCTCCAGAAATTAATGATGTGCGGGTAAACTCATCGTAGGAAAGTGTAAATCCTAGTAACCCTACACCAATGACACTAGAGGCAATTAGAGGAAATACAATTTGCCAAAATGTTGTCGTGTCGCTCGCTCCCAAATCGCGGGCAGCTTCTTCATAAGCAGGGTTAAAACGACCGAATATCCCTAGCATAATTAGGAAAGCAAAAGGTAGCGTCCAGGTTAAATGTCCGGCAAGTGCTGAAGAATACCACTGATTATCTAACCCAACTATACTAAACAAAATTCCAATTCCTAATGAGACTAAAATACTAGGAACTATTAAGCTAGAAATTGTCAAGTAAAAAATCAAATTCGAGCCGAAAAACTTCCGACGAAATGCTAGCCCTGCCATCACACTAAAGACAACTGTAATTAGCATGACAATTAATCCCAACCAAAGCGATCGCCCAAATCCATCGACAAAGTTTCCTACCCGCTGCGGCTCAAACACTGCTTTGAGCCAATGAAAACTAAAACCACGCATTGGGAAAGTTAATTGTCCTTCCGGTCCCTGCAACGATAAGAGAAAAATTGCCGACATCGGACCATAAAGGAATAAGACAAATAATCCGAAAAATCCTGCTAGCAAATAATATGAAAGCGATCGTCTTTTTTCAGCCATATTAATTAGGGAGTAGGGAGTAGAAACCAGTGACCAGTAAAGAGTGGTAGTTGGTAGCTGGTGGTCAGTCATTTTACCTTTTAACTTTTAACTTTTGACTTTTTATAACTCTTTGCGAATATCAACCACGCGCAAAATAGCAAAGACAATTATCAGCGTAACAATCAACAACACAATCGCATTTGCTGCTGCTAGTGGATACTGCAAGCTATCAAGTTGGTTCTTAATTAAATAGCCAACAGAAGAAGACTTACCACCACTCATAATCCGCATCGTGGCAAATTCTCCCATCACCAACGTCACCACGAAAATCGAACCGATCGCAATTCCCGAAGCAGATAAAGGTAGAATAATTTCCTTTTGAATTTGAAATGGAGAAGACCCCAGATCCTCAGCCGCCGTTACTAAAGAGCGATCGATCCGCATCATGCTATTAAAGATTGGGGCAACCATAAATAAACAGTAGAGATGCACCATTGCTAGAATGACGGAAAAATCGGAAAACAGAAAAATCTCCACTGGCTGATTAGTGATACCTAGCCCCATTAATGCCTGATTAATTAACCCCTCTCTACCTAAAAATGGAATCCAAGAAATCATCCGAATAATATTGGATGTCAGAAAGGGAACAGTACAGATTAAAAATAAAATTGTTTGCCATTTCGGGCTTTTAATGTGAAAAGCTAAAAAGTAAGCAACCGGATAGCTAATCAGTAAACAAAACAACCAAACGAGGAAAGCAAATTTAAAGGTATTGAGATAAGTTGACAAGTAAACTCTCGAACTAAAAATTCCCAGGTAGTTATTTAAAGTGAATCCTGGGGTCATCGCAAAGCCGTTAAAATTCCAAAAACTGACAATTGCGATCGCGATAATTGGCAGCACCAAAAACAAGACAAACACCAGTGTTTGTGGAGCTACCAGCAAATAATTACGTAAGGTTTTTGAGTTGTTCATGGGGAGTCGGGAGTCGTAGGGGCGGGTTTTGACTAAAAATTGAAGGCTTTGGTTGTCAATCTCTTTGCTAAACCCGCCCGTACCGGAGTCGGGAGTCGGGAGTAGTAAAAATACAAATGACAAATGACAAATGACAAATTAATTACGCCACAATAAACTCAGTCCACTTGTAAACGAGATAAACTTGCTGCTGCATAAAAGAGTTCCAACAGACGACATTACCCATTCGTTCTGTGAAGGAACCACCATCGCGCACCGCACCCTTAGACTCGATCTTTTTACCAAAAGGATCGATAATGTCGATCGCCGCAGGTTTTCCTTCATACCAAAAGTCCCATTCTTCCGGCTTCATGAACTTTCTGGCATTTTGGGGGGCTGCACTGTAGTAACCTTGACGCGAGAGAAATCCGCCTACCCAACCGTCTAGCATCCAGTTGAGATACTCGTAAGCAGCGTCTAATTTTATTCCCGAAAGATTCTTCGACAAACCCAAACCACCACCCCAACCGCGATAGCCTTCCTTCAAGGGTGCATAAACGCAAGGGATTCCCCTTGCTCTCACAGCAGTAACCGCAGGCGACCACATCGATTGCAGCACCACTTCCCCAGATGACATTAGGTTGACAGACTCATCAAAGGTCTTCCAAAAGGCACGAAATTGACCAGCTTGCTTCTGCTCGATTAGAAGGTTTGTCACCTTGTCGAGTTCTTCTCTGGTCATGTTACCTTTATCGCCAAACTTCATCTGTCCCGTTGCTTCCATCACCATTGCTGCATCCATAATGCCAATGGAAGGAATATCGAGCAGAGATGTTTTGCCTTTAAATTGAGGGTCAAATAAATCTGCCCAAGATTCAATTTTCTTACCTACTAGATCGGGACGATATCCCAGCGTATCGGCGTTGTACTGAAATGGAATCATCGTCGCCCAGTCAGTCGGTTCTGAAGCAAATTCAGTTGAATCCTTGCCTTTCAGAAACATGACTTTGCGTGGAGCCGTTCCCTGAGAGGTGTTAACTCTTGCCCCTGGATATAATTCTCCAGTCGTGAAGATCGGCGTAATTTTATCGAATTCTTTGATTTTTCTAGTATCAATTGCCTGAAGATTGCTAGAAGGAGCGACTAATGGCAGGGCAAAATATTCACCGTCGAAAATATCGTATTGCTTGGGTTGAGTAATGGCAATTTGAATATTTTCTGCCGTACTCAATGCCCGCATTTGAATTTTGAAACCCAAATCTTTCTCTGCTTGAACGCGAATATCGTTAATTTGTGCCGCACCCGTGCCAATTAATCGCAGCGTCACATCTTGAAGTTTGTTAGTAATAACTGTTGGACCACGGTTGGAACAACTAGCAGCCGCGATCGCGGTTCCCCCAGCTGCCAAACCTGTTTTAAGCAGCTTGCGCCGACTAATTTTCGCCATAACTTTTGACTTTTCTACGCAGCTAAGAAAACGCAGTTATCTTTCGACCAACTGAGTACGACTAATTGCCCTTCTGCAAGTGCGTTTGCATCCCAATCAGTTGTACGGGCTTTGTATAATATTTCTTGCCCTGTAGCTTCTGCCATCAAGGAAACTCGCGTTACAAAACCCGTCATTTCTACAGCAATAATCCGAGCTGTAATTTGATTGGCAGCGAGAGAAGACTGAACGGGAACCATAGGTGAATGAGGCTCGACCTGCATTAAATCGGGACGGATCGAACACGCTGCTGTAGATCCTACTGGTGCAGCGTAACCGCGACAAAATAGCGAGCCAATGCCCTCTACTTCCAGTTGAATTAAATCCAAACTCGTATCGGCAACGCTGTTGACAACTTTACCTGTAAAGATATTGTTGTCTCCCATAAATTTAGCTACAAACTGGGAAGCAGGAGTGTTGAAAAGTTCTGAAGGTGTAGCAACTTGATCGATCCGTCCGTGGGTCATCACCACCACCATATCAGAGAGAGAAAAAGCTTCCTCAACGTGGTGAGTTACCTGAATGAATGTCATACCAAATTGTTTCTGAATTCGGCGCAACTCTGTCCGCATCCTGACTCTTAAGTTTTCATCCAAGGCACTTAAAGGTTCATCTAACATCAATACCTGGGGACGGGTGGCTAAGGCTCTTGCTAAAGCGATCCGCTGCTGTTGTCCGCCGCTGAGCATATTTGGTTTACGCTCGGCAACATGGCTTAAACCCACCATTTCTAGCATTTCTCCCACTCTGGTACGGCGTTCCTGTTCTGGGAGTTTACGCATTTTCAAGCCAAATTCGACGTTTTCCCAAATGCTTTTATGTGGAAACAAGGCATAGCTTTGGAACATCATCGAAGTATTGCGTTTCGCTGCTGGAATGTCGTTGACGCGCCGATCGCCAATTAAAATGTCACCGCTTGTTACTTCTTCATGTCCGGCGATCGTTCTCAGTGCCGTAGTTTTGCCGCATCCACTCGGACCCAACAAACAGCAGTAGTTTCCAGCAGGAATATCTAAGGTCAAATTTTCAACTGCTGTAAACGAGCCGTATTTCTTCGTCACCGATCGCAATGATACGCCAGCCGCTGCATCAGCTAAGGCTTGTTGCGTTGCTGAACTCGTTTGGAGGAATTCTTGTCTAACTCCAGTTGTTGTCATGATTAGTTCTGTAGTGCAATTGCTAGCTTGACTCAAACCTGCTGCGAACGGGCGATGCTAGAAAAGCTGTAACAGTAGTTCGCTCTTGTCTTTGCACTTTACTCATCAGCAGGTATGCACGTTTGGACTCAGAAGTCTAGCTGAGAACTGTGTATGCTGTATACGATGATATATAAGAATAAATCGAAAAAATAAACTGTATGTTGGACTACAATCTTCCCCGATAGAAAGAGCATGTCTATATCAGGCGAGGGATCTCGATGATTAAGGATGTCTATTTAATCATTGAGGGTGGCGATCGCTAGCAAAAACTCACGCTCGTCCAGAAAAAATTGTATACTGTATGCAAAACTTCTAAAGAGGTCAGGAGCTAGCCGCACAAAATTCATTCTGGCTCCAATCGCCTGACTTCTTCCTCAATCACACGTACAAATACAGTTAAGGGAGATCGTGCCGTCAAAAACATAAAATAAGAATAGCTAAAATATCCCTCTTCAGACAGATGCTAAGGAGTCCCGCTTTGTCCCTGTCTCCTCAGTCGCTCCAGCGACAGCGATCGCTACAAGAACAAGCATATCAGGCGTTACGGAATGCCATACTCTCAGGGGAACTAGCACCAGGAGAGCGACTAGTAGAAACCAAATTAGCGAACAAGCTTCAGGTAAGTCGAACGCCGATCCGAGAAGCAATTCGCTTGCTTCAGCATGAAAATCTAGCTACAAGCGACCTAGATGGAGTCCTGCGGGTTGCGACGATCTCAATTGTGGATGCAATGCAATTGTACGATTGTCGAATTGCTTTAGAGGAATTATCTGTCCGGGGAGCCTGTCACCATGCGACAGAAATGCAACTGCAAGAACTTGAAAGCATGGTTGAGCAAGCAGAAAAGTTAGTGAATAGTAAACCTACACAACTGACTAGCTTTCGCTTATTAGATATTGACTACCGTTTTCATCGGTTATTAGCGCAGAGTTCCAGCAATCCCTGGCTTGTCTCCCTGTTAGATCGAGTCTTCGATCAAATGCAACTGTTAAGGATTCAGACAACCAAACATAACCCCGATGTATTAGAAATTCGTACAGAACATCGACAAATTTACCAACCCATACAGCAGCGAGATGAAAAAGCAGCAGTTGAGGCAATGGTTGCCCACTTAAGAGCAAGTAAAGCGCGAGTCGTACAAGAAGTCGAGCAATTACAGAAATCAGTTGACAGTTGACAGTTATCAGGGAGCAGGGAGCGCACGAGCAGGGAGCAGGGGAGCAGGGAGCAGGGAGCGCACGAGCAGTTATCAGTGACCAGTGACCAGTTAATTCTGACTTACGACTTACCAATTACCCCTCAATATGACAACAACCAATTCAGGTATGAAGAAAGTTTTTATTTGTGGTTCGGCATTGCGCGGACAACCAGATCATCAAAATCTTCAGTCAGCAAAGTTTGTCAAAACAGCAGCAACTCAACCCCGCTATCGTCTTCATGCTGCTGGTGACGGTTGGCATCCGGCGATTTATGAAGTAGCAGAAGGTGGAATTTCTATTCCTGGGGAAGTCTATGAAATGACGAAGGAGCAGTTTGAATATTTGTCGGCAAATGAGCCACCGAATATGTATGCAAGCGATATCGTTCTAGAGGATGGAGAAGTCTTGACAGCATTTCTTTATCCGAAAGAATTAATCGAAAAATACAATTGGACTGATATTTCGCATCTTGGTGGGTGGGCTGCTTACAAAACCAGTTCGATCGAAAGCTAAAGGCGATCGCTGTTACTTTTTGGGAGCAAAAGGGGCAAGCATACCAGTATAGGGTTTAGGAATGGGATATGCTAAATCACCAACTTTGCTAGTACTTAAACCCAAACTTACCAAAGCTTCTACAAATTTGACAGCAGCAGTAACACCATCAATGACGGGAATACCAATCTCGTCGCTAATTTCAGCAGGTAGGTCAGCCATACCACCACATCCTAAAACGATCGCCCCGCAGTCATCTTCAGCTAGGGCAGATTTACACTCTTGAATAATTGCCTTGCGAGCTGGAGATCCTGCAATCTCCAGTTCCAACACGGGGAGATCGATCGCGCGAATATTACGACAAAAGCGACTCATACCGTAATTCTCTACTAATTGCCGAGCAATGACTCGCGTGCGTTTGAGGGTGGTAACGATGGAAAATCCAGTAGCCACAAAACTCGCAGCGTGCATCGCCGCTTCCGCAATCCCGAGGACGGGACCCCGTGCTAGTTCGCGGGCAGCCAGCAAGCCAGGATCGCCAAAACAAGCGATGACATAACCATCCACCCCCGTCGCTTCTCCTTGGTGAATTTCTTCAAGTAAGCCAACTACGCTGAGTGCTTCATCGTAATGTCCTTCGATCGAAACTGGTCCCATAGTGGGGTTGCAAGCAATAATCTCAGTGTCAGGACTTGCGACGGCTTTTGCTGCTAACCCGATTTTTTGGGTCATGCTAGCTGTGGTATTGGGGTTGATGACTTTGATTTTCATGGTTTTGCTGCATGGAAAGGGTGGGTTTCTGGAGAGTTTTGTCCAATGTGCAACTTTCTCTCGTTCTCCCTTTATAAGGCAAGGTTAGGGGGAATCTTGCCTTAACCGAAAAGTATTGAGATAGGAGGTCAGAAGTTGTTGTTTTTTTTGCTTTCCATAGCGAATGTCATACTTGAGAGTTAAAGTGTTGTAGAAAAATTGCTATTTTTGCAGACAATGCCAATCAATCCAAATAAGTTTGCCAAGCATCCAGACGAGCTGACGAGTCAGTTAGAAGCAATGTGCTGGCGCTTAGAAAATTTGTATATTCGTGCAAAAGCGCCAGCTTGGTCGCCAGCCGAGTTACTGGCAGAATCTTTTAGAGAACTCAGTTGTTCTCTAGAAGAGATTTATGTTGCTATTGAGGAGCTGCGGCAGCAAAATGAAGAATTGGCAGCAGCTAGATTTTTAGTCGAGCAGGAGCGCCAACGCTACCAAGATTTATTTGAATTGGCTCCAGATGGCTATTTTGTCACCAATGCTGCGGGAGTTATTCTTGAAGCTAACCGTGCTGCTGTTAGTCTACTGAATGCAGCGCCAGAGTATTTAGTTGGCAAACCACTTGTCTTGTTTG
Organism: Chroococcidiopsis sp.; assembly: GCF_051657925.1. Taxonomy (NCBI): domain Bacteria; kingdom Bacillati; phylum Cyanobacteriota; class Cyanophyceae; order Chroococcidiopsidales; family Chroococcidiopsidaceae; genus Chroococcidiopsis; species Chroococcidiopsis sp. Next base: position 6,678 of record NZ_JBOFLP010000271.1, on the reverse strand, counting down.
TCGAACGAGGCGATCGCTCATCCTTTCGTTCTCAACTCAATCGACTATGCTACCAAATTGACCGACTGCAAAACTGGCAAGTCCGCATCCAACCCCACAAATGGGAACCCTATGACGCACTCTTGACGGCAACCGTCGTGCGCGATCGCGAAGGAACGGCAAGTCATTTACGGATTTGCCTGCGACAGACCGACGAGCAGCAAGTGGCGATCGGCAGCTAAACCATCTATACCAGCAGTTGCCAAAGTTTATGAATATCAGTGGTTTATAAAACTTTTTCGGAGCCGTCAATTCTTATAATTATTAAAGAAACGCAATAAAAGCAGTTAGCGGTTAGCGATCGGCAATCGTTAATAACTGATAACTGATAACCGACAACTGACAACGGACAACTGTTTGGTCAAGGAGCGATCGCTAAACATATGGCAAGGATAGAAACCAGAACAGAACCCATGGTACTCAACATGGGACCGCATCACCCCTCCATGCATGGTGTGATGCGGTTGATCGTGACTCTGGATGGCGAAGATGTGGTCGATTGCGAACCCGTCATCGGCTACCTGCACCGAGGAATGGAAAAAATCGCCGAAAACCGCACCAACATCATGTACGTTCCTTACGTGAGTCGGTGGGATTATGCAGCGGGGATGTTCAACGAGGCTGTTACTGTCAACGCCCCCGAAAAATTAGCCGATATTCCCGTTCCCAAACGCGCTAGCTACATCCGCGTCATCATGCTAGAACTGAACCGGATTGCCAATCACTTACTGTGGTTGGGTCCGTTTATGGCTGATGTTGGCGCTCAAACTCCTTTCTTTTACATCTTCCGCGAACGCGAGATGATCTACGACCTCTGGGAAGCGGCTACAGGCTACCGGATGGTGAATAACAACTACTTCCGCATTGGTGGTGTAGCCGTCGATCTACCTTACGGCTGGATCGATAAGTGCCTCGATTTTTGCGACTACTTCATGCCCAAAGTAGACGAATACGAGCGCCTGATCACCAACAACCCGATTTTCCGTCGTCGTGTCGAGGGTGTAGGCACGATTACAAGAGAAGAAGCCATTAACTGGGGGATTTCCGGTCCCATGCTGCGGGCAAGTGGCGTAAAGTGGGACTTGCGGAAAGTCGACCACTACGAATGCTACGACGACTTCGACTGGGACGTTCACTGGGAAACCGCCGGGGATTGCTTTGCGCGTTACTTAGTGCGAATTCGGGAAATGCGCGAATCGGTGAAAATTCTGCGCCAAGCCATTGCCGGACTACCAGGTGGAGCCTACGAAAACCTAGAAGCCAAGCGGATGCAAGCTGGTCCAAAATCTGAATGGAGTGGTTTTGATTACCAATACATCAGTAAGAAAGTTGCCCCCACATTCAAGATTCCCAAAGGCGAACACTACGTCCGTGTCGAGAGTGGCAAAGGGGAATTAGGCATTTATATTATCGGCGATGATAATGTCTTCCCTTGGCGGTGGAAAATCCGCGCAGCTGATTTCAACAACGTGCAAATTCTGCCTCACATTCTCCGAGGCGTGAAGGTTGCCGATATTGTCACGATCCTGGGTAGTATTGACATCATCATGGGATCGGTAGACCGATAAATAAGTCGTAAGTCGTAAGTCGTAAGTCGTAAGTTAGACATAATAGCTACAAATGACCAATGACCAATGACAAATGACTCCAGTTTAGAGTTGAAGGAGGCGATCGCACGTCGAATCGCCTCAAGTTCTCAGCAGCGAATCACTTTTGCTGAGTATATGGAATTAGCACTATATCACCCTACTTGCGGCTATTACACGACTAAAGCCGTCCAAATGGGCAAGCAGGGTGATTTTTTTACGTCTACTCATCTGGGTGCTGATTTTGGCGAGTTGCTCGCAGAGCAGTTCGTCCAAATGTGGCAGATCTTAGGAAAACCTCAGCCCTTTACTTTGGTCGAAATGGGGGCGGGACAAGGTTTTCTGGCTTTAGATTCGATCCAATACGTCCAACTGAATTATCCAGAGTTTTTCGCTGCACTGGACTACATCATTGTCGAGCAGTCTCCTGCTTTGCGAGAGTTACAACAGCAGACGATCCCCCCAACCCCCCTTGACAAGGGGGGCAAGATTTCCTCTACAACCCCCCTTGAGCAAGGCGAGGCGAGTCCCCCAACCCCCCTTGAGAAGGGGGGCAATGTTCCCTCGGCATCCCCCCTTGAGAAGGGGGGCAAGACGATCCCCCCAACCCCCCTTCTCAAGGGGGGCAAGATTTCCTCTACAACCCCCTTAAAAAGGGGGTCGCCGCAGGCAGGGGGATCTATCCGCTGGTGCAGTTTAGAAGAAATCCCAGATAATTCGATCGCTGGCTGTTTCTTTTCCAACGAACTCATAGACGCACTACCCGTACATCAAATTGCGATCGAACGAGGTGTGCTGCGAGAGGTGTACGTTGGACAAGGGAGACAAGGGGGACAAGGAAGCAGCAATTCTAGCCACCAGCCACTAGCCACTAGCCACTCTCCTTTTACAGAAATTACAGATGAGATATCTACACCCAGACTGCAAGAATATTTCGACTTGGTTGGCATCAATATAACTTCTTCTACCTATCCAGATGGATATCGCAGCGAGGTAAATTTGGCTGCTTTAGACTGGTTGCAATCAGTAGCTCAGAAGTTGCAGCGCGGATATGTATTGACAATTGATTATGGTTATCCTGCAAGTCGATACTACAATCCAGCGCGATCGCAAGGGACTTTACAGTGTTACTATCAACACCATCACCACAACGATCCGTATATCAATATCGGACAACAAGATATCACCGCTCACGTTGATTTTACAGCTCTACAGCGATGGGGCGAGCGCTGCGATCTGCAGACCATAGGTTTCACCCAACAAGGATTATTTTTGATGGCTTTAGGATTGGGCGATCGCATTGCGGCACTATCTCAAACCACAAGCCAATCGCTCCAACAAGTCCTATGGCGGCGTGATGCCCTACATCAACTGCTCGATCCTATGGGTTTAGGCGGATTCGGCGTTTTGATTCAAGGCCGGGAACTCACTGAGGCAGAAGTAGCACAGCCCTTGATGGGGTTAAAGTAGAGACGTTACATGTAACGTCTCTACAACATGAAATCTTAAATCAATAGCTCTGACGATGGTGAGAATTCAATTTTCCCCCACAATGATTAGAGTAGTAAAGTAAGGCTATCAAACAGCAAAATCATGAACGCCCACGATCTATTAACACTAGTAATGCTTTTAACTCCTGGGATTTTGCTTTCAGTAATAATTCTGGTTACATTTGCTGCTGGAGGCTGAATCAGTTATCAGTTGACAGTCATCAGTTATCAGTTATCAGTGACTGTCTTTATTTCTCTTCCCCAACTCCCGACTTTCGTATCCCCAGTTACGAGCAAAATTGATACAGCGACGAATCGTGGGATCGTCTTTGGTTGCATCTGCTGTACTGGGGTTGAGCATAATAAAGCCAATGCATGGTAGATCGGTGTCCCAAACTCTAGTTAGGGAATAACGATACAATCCATCGGGTGCGATCGCAGCACTCATCTTCTTTCGGCAAGACGCAAGAGCCAATTAACTAACGATTCAATTAACCAACTACTAACAAATGACGAATGACAAATGACAAATGACGAATAAGTTCGCAAAGAACTGTAACGACTGCTGGCTCAAGTACAATGAAAAGCAGCTTTGCCACATCAGGATGACATCTTTACAACAGCACAACAGCTAAAAGTTCGCTTTTTTGACTTTTGACTTTTGACTTTTGACTTTTCACTGTTGACTTACTGAGTAGAGGAACAAGGATGAAAGTTGCTGTATTTAGCACCAAATCCTACGATCGCACCTTTTTAGAAACTGCTAACGCCGAATACAAACACGAACTGGTATTTTTTGAACCTCGTCTGACCTGCGAAACGAGCATTTTAGCAAAAGACTATCCAGTAGTTTGCGTCTTTGTCAACGACCAATTAGATTGTAAAACCTTGACTTGTCTAGCCGATCGCGGTACGAAGTTAATTGCTTTGCGTGCTGCCGGATATAACAACATAGATATCATCGCTGCTACTGAATTAGGTTTACCAGTCGTGCGCGTGCCAGCCTACTCACCCTATGCAGTAGCAGAATATACTCTAGGGATGATTCTTGCCTTGAATCGTAAAATTTACCGCACTCATTATCGCGTGCGCGAGGGGAATTTTTCGCTAGAAGGTTTGATGGGTTTTGACTTACACGGCAAGACAGCGGGGATCGTTGGCACTGGAAAGATTGGGGCTATCGTCGCGCAAATTCTCCATGCTTGCGGCTGTCATGTACTAGCGTATGACAAATATCAAAACCCTGACTGTCAAGCTTTAGGCGTGCAGTATGTCTCGCTTCAGGAATTATTTGCCCATACTGACATTATCAGCCTTCACTGTCCGCTAACACCAGAGACATATCATTTAGTTAATTCTGAAGCGATCGCCTTGATGAAAACAGGTGTAATGCTGATTAATACCAGTCGTGGAGCGTTGATCGACTCAAAAGCAGCTATTAAAGGCTTAAAATCCGGTAAAATTGGATATCTTGGTTTAGATGTCTACGAGCAAGAAGGAGATATTTTTTTTGAAGATCTCTCAAACACCATCGTGCAAGATGACGTATTACAGAGGTTGCTGACGTTTCCCAACGTCCTGATTACTGGTCATCAAGCCTTTTTTACCAAAGATGCGCTGACTAGTATTGCCCAGACTACCCTTGCCAATATTAGCGATTTTGAAAGCGGAAAACCTTGTCCTAATCAAATTAAAGTAGAGTCTCCTCAAGCGGTTGCTAGCAATGTCAAGTAACTTAATTTACAACTTATGACAATCCGAGTGCTGACAAACTCGATCTGATTTATCTATCTTGAAGTCGATCGAGTCGTCCGCGGAAGTTAAGTATATTTGAACAATAACCAAGAACTTGTTTTGAATTTTTGATTTTCAAACTAATCAGTTCAGTAGTACATGCAGACAGTTGCTAAATCAGCGATATTAAAGTAGTCATCATCAAAAACAAGGTAAAACTATGGAATCTCAGATACAACAACAAGAATACACCACCACACCTGAAGGAATGCCAGCTAGCGAACCCGCAGGCACTTTGGCGCTTCCTCCCGCTCCTCAGTCAAATACGCAATTGAAAAAACTAGGCGCTCAAGTCCGAGCCTTTCTGGACGAACTACCAGAATACATTGCCAAGTTTTATAACGAAAACCAAAAGCCAATTACTGTTGCTATCTTGATTGTGGCAGCATTTGTCACTGTTAAAGTCGTCTTGGCAATCTTAGATGCTCTCAATGATATTCCTCTGCTTGCACCAACTTTTGAATTAATTGGGATCGGTTATTCTGCTTGGTTTGTCTATCGTTACCTACTCAAAGTAGAGACACGGGAAGAATTGGGGCAAGAAATTCAAGCTATTACCAGTCAAGTCGTTGGTAGTAAGAGATAGTCCGCAGCAGTAGCGAAGATCGGAATAAAAACACAAACAAATAAAAGCGATCGCCCAAATAAATATATCTTGGCGCGATCGCTTTTTCAGTTGACAGTGAAGTGACTGGTGACTAGTGACTAGTAACTGGATGAAGAGTCTAGCCAAAGCGTCACTATCCACTCACCAATTACCAACTACCATTTACCATTTACTGCTGTTGAACTCCTGCAATGTAGGGAGATTGAATCGGGTCGAGCCGTCCTGCTTTTACCAAAGCTTGGTAAACGATCGCCGCTACATCAGCACGGGTAGCGTTGCTATTAGGATTGAGCTGTTTTGCATCAGGATAATTTACAACTAACCCAGCGGTAGTCGCTGCGGCAATTTTTTCCCTAGCATAATTGGGAATTTGGTCTGCATCGACGTACACTTCCTTCAAGACTTGCTCTGGTAAAGCAGGTGGTGCGAGGTTTAAGCCACTAGCAAGAGACACTAAAACTTGAGCTTTAGGAATTTCTTGCTGGGGTTGAAATGTATTATCAGGATATCCCCGTAAAAACCCAGTTTGAATGGCACGATTAATCGCTGGAACTCCCCAGAAAGTATCGGGCACATCTATATATTTAGTCTGGTTATCGACTCCAGGCAATTGATTGAAGGCTTCTTGCAAAATCGCAGCATACTCAGCTCTAGTCACAGGGTCGGTAGGCTTATAGTAGCCGCCGGAAAAACCTCTGACAATGCCACGCTCAGCCAAGGCTGAAATAAATGGATATGCCCAATAATCCGCAGGCACATCTTGAAACTTAACTTGTTGCGCTGGAGATGATTCTGGAGATGCTGGAGTGGTTGGTGTGGTGGGAACAGGGACGATCGCCGGAAGTGGAGCTACGGGCTGTCTGCGGGGCGTGACAGGCGTTTCTGGAGCGATCGCTTCTGGGACAGGACTGGGGATCGGCGCTAGCTCCGCTCTAGGTTCAGGGCTAGCTTGCGGCTGGGGAGTCAAAGCCACAGGCGATCGCGCTTCTGGAGCAGTCACCAACGGTAAGATATTGGGAATCTGAAAACCTCGCCCCGAACGAGATAGCGACCAAAATAGTATTCCGCCGAGCGCAGCCAAAGCCAGCACGACTGCAAGAAATTCATCAAATCCTAAAGGAGTTCTGGAAGACCGAGGATCGGGAGGTGGGGAATTAGTCAT